>CAZNAK010000240.1:0-4426 GCA_964570645.1 uncultured Cytophagales bacterium
GTTGGCTTGTGACGGGAAAGAATACGAAAAAATCAGCGATCACTATGGCAGGTTTCCTGCAGTTTTGGTCGCCCCGTATGACACCGATTTAGTGCGTGAGGGCAGCGAAACCCGACGAAAGTTTTTTGATAGCATCATCGCGCAGCTTGACCGCATATACTTGGGTTGGCTTTCGCAGTACCAGAACATCTTACGGCAGCGTAACGAGGCACTCCGCAAGATGGTAGAAAATCGTCGTACCGATCACGCCCTTATTGAAGCTTACAACGCCCAGCTCCTTCCGTTAAATCAGCAGATTACGACACGACGCGCCGCATTTTTGGAGCAGTTTCTACCCGTTTTCCTAGAAAAGCATCAACAGGTTTCGGAGGGTAAAGAAATCGTAAAAATCTCATATTGTTCTGAGGTACAAGGGGGTACGTTTGAAACGGACTTCCTCAAAAACTTCTCCCGCGACCTCATGCTCATGCGTACGGAACTTGGTATCCATCGCGACAAATATGCGTTTGAAATCTCCCGTAGGTCACTCAAAAAATACGGGTCACAGGGGCAACAAAAAACCTTCGTGCTTGCCCTCAAGCTCGCGCAATTCGAGATCATTCGACAAGAAAAAAATAAAGTACCCTTGCTTTTACTCGACGATATTTTTGACAAACTGGATGCGCGACGTACCGAACGCCTTATCGAGCTTATCCGAGAAAAGCAGTTTGGGCAAGTGTTTATCACCGATGCCACACCAGACCGCGCCCGCGCCTTATTTCAGAACCTTAGTGCAAAGGTAATTTCTACACAAAGTGACGCGTCAGATGCCTGAGCTTTCCATAAATCATCGTGCCGAACACCTCACCAACTTACTTAATCGCCGACAGCGGCGGCACCAAAACCGACTGGTACGATACCCAAACAAACACATATTTCCAGACGGCAGGGATGAACCCTAACATACGCACCTTAGAAGAACTATCCGATATTCTATCAGCAATTGAGATCAAACCAAAAAAAGTGTTTTTTTATGGCGCAGGCTGCGGCTCAAAGGCTGGTAAGCAGAAAGTTACGGACACTCTACAAAAACGATTCCCTGAAGCAGAAATCTGGGTAGAAACAGACCTTCTGGGCGCGGCACGGGCGGTAGCGGGTAATCAAGCAGGAATTATTGTTTTGTTGGGTACGGGTTCACATTCAGGTAGTTATGATGGGAGGCGGGTCATGCAAGAGACCGTGAACTTAGGGTATGTGCTAGGCGATGAGGCAAGCGGAGCAGACCTCGGCAAAGAGCTTTTAATAGCCTATTTTTATGACGAGCTTCCCGGGGAGCTAAAGAGAAGTTTCAAAGAACAGTTTGGGGAGCTTACGCGAGAGGACTTTATTCAGCACGTCTATCAAAAACCTGCTGCAAGTCGGTGGTTGGCGGGTTTTGCGCGTTTTGTTGTGGAAAATCAGACGCACCCTTTTCTGGCCCCACTCATTCAAAGGCGGATAAACCTATTTTTTGAGCGACATCTTCTTCCTTTCGGGAAGGCATTACCGATTTATGTAGTCGGAGGACTTGGGGAGCAGTTGAAGCCCTTCTTACAAGCCGAAGCCCAGAAACATTCCCTTGAAGTCGGTGGTTTTCTTCCCAAACCAATCACTGGATTGATCCAATACCATGCACACTATTAGCCTCGAAGGACTCGAATTTTTTGCTTACCACGGTGTTTTCCCTGAAGAAAATAAAATCGGAAACAAGTACCGCATTGACATCACTCTAACGCTGGATTTAAGCCATGCCGCCGCCTCAGATGCGCTTGAAAACACCGTAGATTACGGCAAGCTCTATAAGCTGATCGAAGAGAACATGAAGCGGTCCAGCAAGCTGCTTGAGCACATAGGCGGACGCATCGTTCGGGAAACCTTTGCCACCTTTGAAGAGGTAGATCGTGTTGCCGTTTCGGTTTACAAATTTAACCCCCCGATTGGCGGCACTTCTACTTGGGCGAAAGTCTGCCTAGACGAAGCGCGCCCCACAGAAGGAAAACTGGTATTTTAAGCGATCAAGCTACTTCGACTCCGGTTTGGGCTTAGGCTTCTTTTTCCCAATCGAAACTTTCAGGGCAATGACTTCTTTTTCTTTGAGGTAGCGCCAGCTTCCGCGTCGGAGTGCGCCTTTGCTGAGGTTAGCATATACGGTTCGGTCGAGCTTTGCCACTTCGTAACCGAAATGCTCGAATATGCGGCGTACGATGCGGTTTCTTCCGCTATGAATTTCGATGCCGATCGCTTTGGCATCAGGCGAGACAACGGCAATCGCGTCGGGCTTGATGTTTCCGTCTTCAAGCTCAATGCCACGTTTAATTTCCTCAAACTGTTCCTCGGTGATGGGTTTGTTTAGCTCCACACGATAAATTTTGGGCACGCCGTAAGAGGGATGTGTTAATCTTTCGGCAAGATCGCCATCATTAGTCAAGAGCAAAAGCCCCGTCGTGTTGCGGTCGAGCCGTCCGACGGGGTAAATACGTTCTTTGCCTGCCTCCTCGACCAAATCCAATACCGTTTGGCGACCTCTTGGGTCATCCGTGGTCGTGATGACGTTTTTGGGTTTGTTTAGGAGAACATAAACGGGCTTCTCGCGCATGAGTACTTTTCCCTTGTAACGTACTTCGTCTTCGGGCTTAACTCGAAATCCCATTTCTTTGACAACCTCTCCGTTAACCTCTACCATCCCATTGGCAATAAGGTCATCGGCTTCACGGCGCGAACAAATTCCCGCATTAGCGATGTACCGATTCAGGCGGATATTTGGATTAGGAGGCTCAGGCAATGGGTCTTTGGGTGGACGCGGGCGATACTGAATTTTTCTTCGAGGCTCTCGTCGGGGTGGTTTATCACGCTGCGCGTCATCCTGACGACGATTTCGGCTATTTTTATTATTTCTTTTCTTATGATCCATAGTTTATTCTTCGGCTTCTTCGACCTCCTCTTCGTTTTCGTCCAGTAGGTCTGTTTCTTTGTCGATGTCTTCGGGTAGCGGCAGATCGTTTACGGCACTAATGCCAAAGTAGCGCATAAATTTCCGCGAAGTACCGTACAAAATCGGGCGGCCCGGCGTAGGAGCTTTTCCCTTGATCGTCACGAGTTCTTTTTCAAGCAAACGACGAATCGCGTAATCGCAGCTCACCCCACGTACTGCTTCGACTTCCGACTTCGTAACAGGCTGTTTATAAGCAATGATAGAAAGTGTTTCGAGGGCAGAGTTGGAGAGTTTGCGCCGCGACTTCTGCCTCAGATAGATTTCTATACTTTTGCGGTAGTCGGGTTTGGTCATAAAAAGATAACCACCTCCCATTTCAAGAAGCTCGATCGAAAAGCTTTCATCCTGATAACGCCGTTTAACCTCCTCTAGGGCGGCTTTGATGTCACACGGTGGTACATTTGCCCCCAACAGCTCCTTTAGGCAGCGTTGCAGTTCGGGGATTTTCACAGGGGCAGTCGCACAAAAGATGAGTGCCTCAATGTGATTTTGTAGGTAATTCATGGGGAAAGATACGAATTTGAAAGGAACCGCTTTTAGATATGTAATTTCTTCGTTTTCTTAAAGAAATAAAATAGAGCTAAACTCAAGATTAAATGATTGAATACCAAGACTTTACCAAATAGATCTAACTTTTACATCAGCCTTAAAGCGAAAAAAAGCACACAAAACCGAATGTTTTGTAACTTCACCTCTCCACTAACATCCTTTTTCTATGAAAACAGCAATTATTACAGGAAGTACCAGCGGAATCGGGCTTGGACTTGCTGAGGAATTTGCCAAAGCAGGCTACCATCTGGTATTTAACGGTCTGGAAAAAAATGGTGACGAAATCGCGCAGGAAATCGCCCAAAAGTACGGCATTAAAGCGTTTTTCTCGTCAGCCAATATGCTTGAGCCAGAGCAAATTCATGAGATGGTCAAAGAAACGGAGTCCCGCTTTGGACAGGTTGATGTACTGGTCAACAACGCAGGCGTACAACACGTCGCTCCGATTGATGAGTTTCCCGAAGGACGCTGGGACTTGATTATTGGGGTGAACCTAAGCTCGGCTTTTCATACGGCAAAGGCCGTCTGGTCAGGAATGAAGGAACGTCAATTCGGACGGATTATCAACATCGCCTCGGCGCACGGCTTACGTGCCTCTGAATTTAAATCGGCTTATGTTGCCGCAAAACACGGAATGGTGGGGCTAACTAAAGTATTAGGACTCGAGGGTGCGCCGCACAATATCACCTGTAACGCCATCTGCCCGGGCTACGTGCGTACGCCGCTCGTAGAGAAGCAAATTAAGGATCAGGCGGCTTCGCACGGGATTTCAGAAGAAGAAGTGGTCGAGAAAGTGATGCTTAAAAAGCAGGTTACTATATAGAACTATATAGTTTCTTTATATTCTATAAAAAGTTTTTGAAACTA
>CAZNAK010000241.1:0-4423 GCA_964570645.1 uncultured Cytophagales bacterium
AACCTTGAAATACATGCCAGAAACGATGGGGTCGGGCGGAGGCTTTTTTGATTATATGAAAAAAATTGATTCGATTACCTTTCGGGTCATCACCGATACGGGACTGGTCACACTACCCAACAATATTAAAGCCACCTCAGGGATTCTTTATGTAGATGTCCCAACTAATAAATCACAGCTTCGTTATTTCAAAGAATATCCAAGCTTTAAGACGACCAAACAGTCTAAAGTTACCTTCGAGGGGCGTGAAATTATGGACGGCTTGTACAAAGATACGGCAAGTTTTCGCTTCGTCGTGGATACTTTTGCGGTCAATAGCATCGGACGTGCCGACCCAAGAAAGCAAAAATTCCGAGGTACTTTCCATAGCGATGCAATTACAGATGTTTTTGTGGATTCTATTGGTATCCTACCCGATGGATCACTTGGTTTTCGTCATGCTGTCCCTGACGATGGAATGAGACTTTATGGCGGTACAGGACGGCTCTATAACGGCGAAGTTGTGCTGGATAACTCAGGACTTCGAGCCACATTCGACTCTACCATCCAAGACACCACAGAAGTACACTATCTGGCCGCCCGACTCCAATCCAATGACTTCTTACTCCTACCCGATAGCCTAGGAATGGAAGCCAATGGAGAGCGAGCCATTAACCGTGTGGTAGCACCCGCAAAGAGTGCCTCGCCCTTTGTCCCCTTCACAAAGGGATATATGGTTCCGGGAGAACTCAATGGTGTAAGTTTTCCAGAAGCCAACTTCAATGACTACGAACTTGCCTGGCGTGTGAAAAAAGACAGTATGAACATCATCGTAAAAGAGGAGCCATTTACACTCTATCCAACCGAAGACCGCATCACAAATGGATTTATCTTTCAAAACCGTACAGACTCTACGCTGGAAGAAGGGCATAACGCTGCACTCGTCTTGCGGAGCGACGGACTGTTCGGTGATGGAGAACTCCTAACGGATCGTGCCGTAATCCGAACTCGAAAATTCGACTTTGAGGAGAAAGAGTTTAAAGGAGACGAAGCGCAATTTCTTATTACTGACCCTTCGCACCAAGTTACGGAGGTGGGGGCAGAGAATGTGAGTTTCGAGTACTTACTAGGCGATCGTATTGTAAATATTGAGACCAATAAAGATGACGAGAACAGCCAGTTCCGATTCCCCAAACTTGAATATATTACCTCACTAGGGAACGCTGTTTGGAGCATAGACCAAGCGACAATCGCCTTCCGAGTTGATGAGACCTCCGCGCTCGAAGATCAGCGATTTACCTCTGTCAAAGACGATGAAGGAGACCTTAGCTTTCAGGCAGGTAGTGCCAACTATGACCTCAAACAAGAACGCTTACGTCTGCAAGGAGTGCCTGTAATTGAAGTCTTGGACTCACGCATTTATCCAAACACAGGTTCTGAGATTGTCATACAGCCTGTGGAGCGAATGTTACCACTCCAGGGAGCGGAAATCCGCCTGGGCTACTTAATCCCACCAAGCGCACCAGAAGGCTCGGAGCCGGGTAGCCACGTCCTGACGCATGCCAGTGTGAAAATTACATCCAAAACGCGCTTTGAGGGGAGTGGACAATACAATTTTTATAATGACATTAGGGAACTACAACAGATTCGCCTCGACAAGTTTACGTTCCAACCCGTGACCGATAAAATGGTGGAGGATAGCGTGCGGAAGCTGAGTATCGCAAAAGAACAAATCCTTGATAAGGAAGGGACGACCTCCTCAACAGAAATAAAGGAATCAGATAATTTTATCGTTGAAGAAGGAAAGTTATTCCGGGGGCAGATGATTGTACAGGCATGGAAACTAGAACCTGATTTCGTTGGTGAAACACGCTCAATATTAGAAGGTGAGGATGGGCTTTGGTCGCCTTATAATACCAAAACAGGTGAGACCGAGGTTACACTTGGTGGAGATGCTAAGGGAGCACGTGTAGTAGGTCTCTTTTTCTCTTCCAGTGGACGGCTTTATCCTTTACTCGATAAAAAACTCGTTGACAAAGGTGACCAAGTGGTCATGCTTGCGGAAGGAACCCTTCAAGATGACATAGATCGTGGTGTCAGAAGGGGTCTGCCAGCAGGAAAAGCGAACCAGACCAGCCGGAAGGGAGACTTCATTGAGTTTATTCCCAAAAAAGCAGGTTCGGGCGGCGAGGTATATTTTGAAGGTTCCATGAACCTCCTCGAGAGCAAAAACGACTTCATAATCAATACCGTTGGAAGAGGACGAGGTAATGCCGTCTCGGGTGACTACACCCTAGACTTAATGATTGCTTTGGGTAGCGGCAAGAAAAAGGAAACCTTTAAGATGATCGGAAAAGACCTTGAGGAATACCTCAAGTTATACCGTGCCGCCGAGGGACTTGAATACGGGGTTTCGCCACGTGACGAAAAACTCCTATTCAAAATTGCTGAACTTAAGGACGATAAAGCCGCAGAGATTTTCCAGCGTCAGTTCTCCCGAAAGTCCGATATTTCTGGTGCTTTGAACGATATGGGACTGGTCTTAAATAAAGTCGTTATGAAATGGGATCGCAAACGAGGGGCGTTTTACAGCTATGGCAAACTCGGAATTGCTAATGCTTACAAGTCTTACATTGACGTACAAACAGAAGGATACATAGAGCTAATTCCTGACGATAACCCACGCGGTCCTGCCTTTACGATGTATTTTGAAGTTGGACCCGATAAATGGTATTACATCAAGTACGACGGAAAAGATGTCTTTATATCCTCCTCAAACACCGAACTTAACGCGATGCTTGAAGACTCCAAGGCGAATAAGGATAAATACAAGATAGAAACCGATCCGCGTGCTCGTGAGGCGTTTATTAGTCGGTTCCGAGGTTCGTATGGCGACCACGGAACAGTGACCGATTTACCTGATGTAGGAAGTGCTGTAAAGTAAGCGTATTTACGCTAATCGACTACAAAAGCCTTAGAAGTCCCTATGCGCTTCTTGCTCAATGAGTGGATGCACAAGCAGAAATCGTTTTGGCGATACAGGATTCGACTACATGTTTTTTTGAAGCCTGTAAGTCTTACCTATATTTGCGGGCATGAATAAAATATCCGAAAAATTAGTAATACGAGCTCATACTGACCTTACCGAGATGAGTGATGATTTTATGGAGCGACTTACCTATCGCTTTACTGATCAGCAACCTTATCTGGTTGCCTTTCTGCTGACTGCTTTTGAGGATCAGCTTCAGGAGGAGGAGCAAGAGTTCCTGTTTATGAGCGGATTACTGATCTGGTATGCTGTTTTACTACAAGAAGATGCCGTACAGACGGTCTCCGACGGCCTGATTGATCAATGTGAGTCGGCTAACCTTCCCATTTTTAAATATTTGGATACCGATGAGATCGAAACATGGGAGGAAAGTATTGATACCATCATTGATAATTACCCTCAGTCCGAGTTGCTAGCGGCAGGGACAGGAGCTATGCTCGATGACTCCGAAGACGAAGCCCCCATTGCACTGGCAAACAAAACGCTGCTTTTCGTTGCGCTCAAAACCTTTACGGACGCTTTACTTTACCGCCGATGAGTAAAATTATTTTTCAAAGTAATGGCATTCGCCGCAAGACACTTCGCCTCATCAATTTAAACACGGTACTGATAGCGGTAGTTCTTGTCGTGGGTTTATTACTTGAAGGTGATTTGAGGCCGGCTGCCAAAGACTATAAATTTTGGCTTACCGTCGTGCTTGTCCCCATAGGACTACGTACGGCGATGATTTTTTTGTTCAGTATCATTCTTAAAGTCCGGGAGGAGGCGTTTTTCTTTGAGTCTTTTGTTGGTGGTCATAAAATTTCTGTCTCAGAGATTAGAAAGATTTACTATCGAGAGTTTCGTCATGGCATCAAGCGCGAGACGGGCGTAAAAATCAAAATTTTCTTGCTTAAAGGGAACGTGCAACACTACACGCTCTACCGAGGAATGAACTTTGGCGGTATTTTGCGGCGTGTTCCGAGCTTGGAAGTAATTGATTCGGAAAGTTTAACACCCTAATTAACGTATGCCTGCACAAAAGCCTGCATCTTTGCTTTATGAGAAGATTCTTTGTTTTCACTCTTTTTTCTTTTTTCGGTTTATCAGTCTCGGCGCAGCACGCCAACTCACCCTATTCTCGCTTTGGTGTCGGTGACTTGCTCCCACCGCTCTCGGTAGCTTCCCACGGAATGGGAGGGGTAGGCGTAAGTTATTTTAGTCCCGTAGGCATCAACTTGAGTAACCCCGCCCTCCTGACCGCCAATACACTAACCGCCTTTGAGGGAGCGGGATCGGTAGAAGAGAAAATTCTATCCGCGCCCAACGGAGAACAGCGAGACTTCCTCGGTAACCTTGATTACCTGGCTTTTAGCTTCCCGATTTCTCGTAAAGTACGACTTGGAATGGGCTTGC
>CAZNAK010000242.1:0-1198 GCA_964570645.1 uncultured Cytophagales bacterium
GTTCGTGCCATCGTTTTTAAGCTACTAGACGCAAATAATGTTTATTTTAGTATAAGTAGATGAAAAACGGTTAGGTGAGAAAAGTCAGTGTCCTAAAGACGAAAAATATACAACAAGCTAATCAATCCTACGGGGAGATAATATCTATCCAAAAACTGGGTGTGAGCATCAATTAAACGCTCAGATATTTTTGAAAACCATCTAAAAAAGCTACTTACTTTGTCCATATTAACTTAATACGGCATAATGCGAGAAAAGTTCCTTGAACTTTACAAAAACAAAACCCCAATACCAGTTTAGGTATCGGGGTTTTAAAATATTATTTAGCTAGAGGATTCGTTTATTTTTTATCCTTGTCAACTTCCTCAAACTCTACGTCGGTTACGTCTTCCTCACCGCCTGCCTCTGTGCTACCGTTTGCACCTGCTGCGGGATCACCTTCTGCGCCACCTTGCGCTGCCTCGCCGCCCGTAGCTTGATACATTTCGGTAGAAGCAGCCTGCCATGCGGCATTGATGGCTTCAAGTGCGGAGTCGATTCCAGCGAAATCTTTCTCTGCTAACGCTTTCTTGAGGTCATCCAATGCGGTTTGGATCGCGCTCTTGTTACCTTCTGAGAGCTTATCACCGTACTCGTTGAGTTGTTTTTCGGTGTTGTAGATCATCGAGTCAGCGTTGTTGATTTTCTCAGCTTCCTCTTTGGCTTGCTTGTCGGCTTCCGCATTAGCTTCGGCTTCACGGCGCATATTTTCGATTTCTGCGTCGGTAAGTCCCGAAGAGGCCTCAATACGAATTTTTTGCTCCTTGTTTGTCGCCATATCTTTGGCAGAAACGTTCAAGATACCGTTTGCGTCAATGTCAAAAGTTACTTCAACCTGTGGGACACCACGCGGTGCTGGTGGAATGCCATCGAGATGGAAGCGTCCAATCGTTTTGTTAAACTTAGCCATCTCGCGCTCACCCTGAAGAACGTGAATCTCTACGGATGGCTGGTTATCGGCTGCCGTCGAGAACACCTGAGACTTACGCGTCGGGATGGTTGTATTTGACTCGATAAGCTTTGTAAATACACCTCCCATCGTTTCGATACCTAAGGAAAGTGGCGTTACATCAAGCAGAAGAACATCTTTTACTTCACCCGTCAAGACACCACCTTGAATTGCTGCCCCTAAGGCAACAACTTCATCTGGGTTTACCCC
>CAZNAK010000242.1:1208-4412 GCA_964570645.1 uncultured Cytophagales bacterium
CTTGCGCCCAAAAAACTTCTCTACTTCTTCCTGAATTTTTGGGATACGTGTAGACCCCCCTACTAAAATCACCTCGTTGATATCAGAAGTCGAAAGGCCTGCATCTTTGAGGGCTTTGCGGCATGGCTCAAGAGTACGCTTTACAAGATCAGCCGTAATTTGCTCAAACTTAGCGCGTGAAAGTGAACGTACCAAGTGCTTTGGAATGCCGTCCACAGGCATGATGTAAGGGAGATTGATCTCGGCAGAAGATGAGCTAGATAACTCAATTTTTGCCTTCTCTGCGGCTTCTTTCAAACGCTGTAAAGCCATTGGGTCTTTGCGGAGATCTACGCCTTCGTCTTTTTGAAACTCCTCGGCGAGCCACTTAATGACCGCCTGATCGAAGTCATCACCACCTAAGTGTGTGTCACCGTTCGTTGATTTTACTTCAAAAACGCCATCACCCAACTCTAGAATAGAGATATCAAAAGTACCTCCACCCAAGTCAAATACAGCTACTTTTGCCTCTTCGGCTTTTTTATCCAAGCCATAAGCTAAGGCCGCTGCGGTAGGTTCGTTAATGATGCGGCGTACTTTGAGTCCCGCAATCTCGCCCGCCTCTTTGGTTGCCTGACGTTGTGCGTCATCAAAGTAGGCAGGAACCGTAATAACTGCTTCTGATACCGTCTGTCCGAGGTAATCCTCCGCTGTGGCCTTCATTTTTTGAAGCGTGATAGCAGAAATTTCCTGTGGTGTGTACTGACGGTCGTTGATTTTGACGCGTGGTGTATCATTTGAACCCTGTTCTACTTTGTACGAGATGTACTCACGATCTTTGGCAGACTGCGAGTACTTACGTCCCATAAATCGTTTGATGGACATAATGGTACGCTCAGGGTTTGTGATTGCCTGACGCTTTGCAGGATCACCTACTTTGCGTTCACCATTATCTAAAAATGCCACGATGGATGGCGTGGTGCGACGACCTTCACTGTTTGTGATAACGACTGGTTCGTTACCTTCCATAACAGCTACACAAGAGTTCGTCGTTCCAAGATCTATTCCTATTATTTTGCTCATAATATTTGATTAAAAAATTTGAATATGCTAATCATTTGTCAAGCGATGTGCCAACCGCCAAAAGCCTGTCAGATTGTCAGAAAGTATAACGGAGGCGGTATTTCGAGGCGTTCTGACCGTAAAATTAGGTCTTCCAATCAGCCGCCTCTAAGCAGTAGGACACAACTAATCATGCTATTTAGACTACAAAAGTTTTTCAGACTCAATAAGTTAGACTTTTGTAGCCTTCGCGTTAACTCTACTTACGTTTGGCGGACGCTAGTTGTCTTACATTTCAAGGCTGACAGAAGCTGTTGGCTCCTCGACTTCATCCAACCGCGCCATGATCTTATCGGCATCATCGCGTGTATTCTCAATGTAAAGTTTGCTTGTCTCAAGCCCTGCGGCGACCACCCCCGTCACAAAAACTCTTGCAAGGGGTGTTTCGAGGGTACTGGGGTCAAAAATCGGTTGCTGTACTTCATCTTTACTCAGCGGAAGCCCTAGCGCGTCAAGCAAAGAATAGTTGGGTCGATAACCCGTCATAGCAAAAACGAAATCGTTGGCTAGTACTTCCTGCCCCTCGGGTGTTTTGATCCGTACTGCTTCTTCCTGAATTTCAAGGATTTCACTCTCAAAATACGCCTTTATGCTACCTTCCTTAATGCGGTTAATAATATTTGGACGCATCCAGTACTTGACTCGTGGGCTGATTTCCTCGCCCCGTATCACCATCGTCACCTTTGCGCCCGCTCGCCACGTTTCTAGGGCAACATCTACGGCAGAGTTTGCCGCACCCACCACCAGCACTTCTTGCCCAACGTAAGGGTGCGGGTCTTCGTAGTAGTGTTTGACTTTGGGTAAATTTTCCCCTTTCACCTTGAGCGGATTAGGCACATCGTAAAACCCTGTTGCTACCACGACTGCCCGGGCTATGTAGGTACCTTTGGAGGTTTTGAGATGGTAAAGTGCATCTTTACAAGTCATCGCCTGCACACCCTGGTAGAGTTTGATATTAAGATTCCAGCGTTCTACAACACGCCGGTAATACTCCAGTGCTTCTTTTCGGGTGGGTTTTTCGTTATGCGAAACAAATGGCACCTCTCCAATTTCAAGCTTTTTGGAGGTCGAAAAAAAGGTCATATTGGTCGGAAAGTGATACAGCGAGTTAACCAAAACACCTTTTTCGAGAATGAGATGGGAACGGTTTTGTTGCTGACAGGCAATTCCTACGTTAATCCCTGAAGGTCCCGCACCAATAATAATAACATCGAAAATATTCATATCAGCTAATGAACGGACTGTATTCCGTAGAGTTCGAGACTAGATTACTTAGCCAGTGTCTTTCTTCTTCCCATCGAATATCGTAGCCCTGCCGAAAACTGCCGACGAAGCTCAGGATAATACAAAAACTGCTGATAGCTCTGCCCTAAGGCATTACTTACTCGGGCGAAGATCCGTAGCTGATTGTCAGGCTCAAAAACGATTTCTGTCTCTAGGTTTACGATGGCATCCAGCGTGACCGTCTCCAAACTACCAGGCAGCGGTGCAGGGCGGGTTCCTGTGTAAAATAACCCTTGATAAAAGTGCCAGTTGTCGGAGATTGTCCAATCCAGCGTTAAACTACCCTCGGTAAGTGGAATGTACCACGCAAAGTTTTGATCTTCAAACGAAAAGCGTCGCATCGTAAGTCGTCCCGCCGCCACTATCTTTGGAGACGCATAAATCACGCTTAGGTTACCTTGAAGGATACTAATGGTTCTTTCCTGAAAGATAAGTTCAAACTGTGCGGAGTCCACTGCGCTGTTTCGGAACGTTGCCAGATTATCGTAATTACCGTAGCTACCGCTGGCTTGTATCGTCCAGGCTGCCGTAGGCGTAAGTTTTATGTCGAGTTGACCGCGATAGATTTCGTTGGTGTGTCTCAAACCAAGGCTTGCCGCCTGTAAAAATGGGTTCTGTCGATAAAACTTCTCATAATAGTTTGCTTGCATTCCGCCGACCCCGCTAAGCTGAAGGTGAAGAAGCTGAGGAAAGACGTGATAACTTAGCCGCACATCGGGATAAAAGAAAATGGATTGCTCATAATTTACCGAGTCTGTGATGAGGTAAGAAACTCGCGCACCCGCTCGATATGAAAAACGTCCTAAAATCTGCTCCACC
>CAZNAK010000243.1:0-4405 GCA_964570645.1 uncultured Cytophagales bacterium
ATACGCTGGAGTTATTTCAGATTTGGCTCAACTTACCCCGAAAAAATAAGCTCGTAGCACCTCACTTTCGGATGCTTTGGTCGGAGGAAATCCCTGAAATTACGGACGAAGCCGCGACACTTCGCATTCTGGCAGGAGCTTACCAAGACGCAAAGGCACCACATCCGACCCCGGACTCGTGGGCGGCTGATCCCGAAAATCATGTCAACATTTGGACAATTCGACTCAAAGCCAACAGCACCTGGATACTTCCGCCTGCCGTTGAAGGCTTGAGCCGAAGCCTGTATTTTTATGAAGGAAACGCATTGGAAGCCGAGGGACGCAGCATCCGCCCATATCATGTGATGCACTTACGTTCGGATGCACCGCTCGAACTTAAATCTGGTCAGGAGGAGGACTGCTCTTTTCTGCTGCTTCAAGGACGATCCATCGGTGAGCCTGTCGTACAATACGGCCCCTTTGTGATGAATAGCCGTGAGGAAATCCAGCAGGCATTTATGGACTATCAGCAAACACAGTTTGGGGGCTGGCCATGGAAACAAGACGACCCTGTTCATCAAACCCCCCATCGTCGCTTTGCGCGTCATGGCGATGGACGGGAGGAGGTGAAAGATTGAGAAATGAATTTATACTAGGTCTTATTTACTCAACGGCACTTTGCTCAGCATCTTTTCAATAATATCACCTGAGGTAATGCCATCCGCTTCGGCTTCATAGTTGAGTAAGATACGGTGGTTAAATACGTCGTAAGCCACCTCTTTAATATGATCTGGGGTAACGTGGTCTTCGCCTTCCATAAAAGCAACCGCCTTTGCCGCACGGTTTAGGTTAATGCTAGCACGTGGAGAAGCACCAAATTGGATGTAGTTTGCCTCTTCTTTCATGCCGTACTCTTCAGGGCGGCGTGTCGCAAAAATTAATTCGATGATATACTTTTCAAGAGATTCCGAGATGTGAATTTGATTGACAGCCTCACGAATCTCAAAAATATCTTCTTTCATCAACAGTGGTTCTATTTGCTCACGGAAGCTCATATTAGACATCCGACGCATGACCTCAAGCTCGTCCTTTTTATTCAGGTAATCCACATAGACTTTGAGCATGAAACGATCCACCTGCGCTTCTGGAAGCGGGTACGTACCTTCTTGTTCCACCGGGTTCTGGGTTGCAAGTACCAAAAATGGGCGTTCAAGTTTGAAGGTGTTATCCCCGATCGTGACCTGTTTTTCTTGCATCGCTTCCAACAACGCAGATTGTACCTTAGCGGGAGAACGGTTAATTTCATCAGCCAGAATGAGGTTGGCGAAAATGGGACCCTGCTTTACCTCAAACTCCGCCGTATTTTGATTGTAGATCATCGTTCCGATCACATCCGAAGGCAGGAGGTCTGGCGTAAACTGAATCCGTTTAAAGTCTAGCTTCAATACTTGCGCCAACGTATTGACAGTGAGTGTTTTGGCAAGTCCTGGTACCCCTTCCAAAAGAATATGCCCCTGCGTGAAAAGTCCGACCAAAAGGCGGTTAACCATGTGATTTTGTCCGACGACAACTTTGCTTACCTGTTCGTAAATGTGCTGAACTTTTTCTTGTATCGCTTCCATATTTTCAAAAGTATCCCTTTCCCCCAAAAATTGTAACCGTTTGTGGATTTTTAACGAACGCCGTACCTTTACTACATGAAAAAACTAATATTTTATTTGTGTTTCAGCCTTTTTGCTACCTCGTGGACAACGGCCCAAAGCGATAGCACGAAACACCAGTTGACCTTTTCGGGCTACACAGATGTTTATTTTGCTGCTTTTTCGGACTCTTTGGGTGCAAATGCCTTACAGCAGTTTACGACGGTGTCGCCACGCGCCCAACGCTTCGGGGTAAATACCGCACAGATCGGCGCGCATTATACCTCTGATCGTCTTCGGGGTAACCTTATCATTCATTACGGGGACATTGCTGAGGCAACTTGGAGTACTGAATTTCCGTTTTTGCAAGCGGCAAACGTTGGTTTTCGCCTTACCGAGGGGCTTTGGCTAGACGCAGGTTTTTTTGCGACGCACATTGGTACGGAGAGCTTTCTGCCCAAGAATAATTACACCAGCTCTACGGCACTGGCGACTTTCAATGAGCCATTTTTTCAGAGTGGGGCGCGGCTGCAATACTCTCCAAGTGACAAGTTTACGGGCGAGCTTTGGGTGGTGAGTGGTTATAATTTTTTTCTGGACGTAAATGACGCAAAATCGGTCGGAGTACTCCTAAATTATGCGTTTTCGGAGAATTTGAGCCTCACTTACACCAATCTTTTTGGGCGGGAATCCTTGGATGATGTCTCACCTACGCAGTTTCGTACCTACCAAAACCTTTATATGAACGCCACAATGGGGAGTTTTGATTTTATTCTGGGGGGAGATTTCGGGACGCAGAGTAATAGCAAAAACCTCGCGCCCGAAGAAACTGCTATCATCTACAACGCTCTTGCCGTGGTCCGGAAGCGGTGGGGGAATACGTTTTCGACGACAATACGCGGGGAAGTTTTTTCAGACGAGGAAGGCTTTATTTCGGGAATCGCTGCTTCGCCTCAAGGCAGCCCCGAGGGCTTGCAAGCGTGGGGATTGACGCTTAGTCACGAATACCGTCCCGTAGAGAATGCTTATATCCGCCTTGAAGGCCGCTACCTTCAAACACCTGACGATCTCCCGATTTTTTATGACGGAGCAGCTACTAACCAACGTTGGGAATTTATGATGACGATGGGCATTGAATTTGAGAAAAAGATGCGGTAAGCGATATGTCAAAACACCAACTCATTACTTTCTGTACCTGCGTTTGCTTTTGCCTTATCTCGTGCCAAAAGCAGGACAATCATCCTGAGAAACTCACAGAACGGGGTAAAAAGCTTTTTTTTGATGCGCGGCTTTCGCGTGATAAGGACCTTTCCTGCGCCTCTTGTCATGTTCCGAGCCTAGCGTTTTCGGACGGAAAAGCACTACGCACCTCCAAGCGTGGTCGGCAGCTTGACCGTAATGCACCGGCTTTATTCAATCTGGCATGGATGGACAAAGGTCTATTTTGGGACGGTGGCGCACGAACGCTGGAACGCCTTGCCCTCGCCCCGCTTACGCATCCTGACGAGATGGGAATGGACGTGCAAAAGCTACCTCAAAAGCTCCGCGCTACGGGCGATTACTCAGATACTATTTCATTGCAAGGGATTCTGGTTGCCTTGGCGGATTATCAGCGGAGTTTAACCTCTTTTTCGGCAAAGTACGATCGTGTGAAAGCAGGAAAGGAGAGCTTTTCAGAGAAAGAGGAACAAGGCTACATACTTTATCAACAACATTGCGCCGCTTGCCATGCAGAAGGGCTTTTTACGGATAATGACTTTCATAATAATGGTTTAAACGCTGCATTTCCTACCGAAGCTGAACACCCCGAACAAGGGCGTTTTCGGATCACGCTGGACTCGGCAGATATGGGAAAGTTTAAAACGCCTTCGCTGCGCAACCTCTCTTTCACGGCACCCTACATGCACGAGGGGAGGTTTCGTAGCTTAGAAGCCGTTCTGGAGCATTACCAATCGGGCATTCAGCCTTCTAAAACCCTTGACGAACGGCTTCAACGTCCTATTTTTTTAAGCGAAGCCGAGAGAATGGCTTTGTTAGCGTTTTTGAGGACTTTAAACGACTCAAGTTTTGTTAATAGATGATATGACGAGTTTTTGAAACCTTCCGCCCAACCAGAAGTTTGGTAAGATATGAAATTACATGTAGAAAAAGGCGTAAGCATTGCCTTGGTTTTGATTGTGATCTGGTCGCTTTCGTTGGTGGGTTTGCTGCATTACGAAGTAAGTTGGTACAATCCACTGACCTACCTGCTTGTCTTCTGGCAAGCTCATCTTTACACAGGACTTTTCATTACGGCGCACGACGCAATGCACCATACGGTTTCTAAAAATCGTCGGCTCAATCATTTCCTTGGGCAGGTTTGCGCGTTACTTTTTGCGTTTAACAATTACCGTAACCTTTACGCAAAGCACCACCTTCATCATCGGTTTGTGGCGACAAACGAAGATCCTGACTACCACGACGGGCCGCTTTGGGCTTGGTATCTGAGTTTTGCGCGTCAATACATCACCGTTCTACAAATTATCATTATGGCGATCGTTTTTAATTTGCTGATTCTGGTGTTTCCTCAAGAGAATGTGTTACTTTATTGGGCAATCCCTTCTATTGTCTCTACGTTTCAACTTTTTTATTTCGGCACTTACTTACCACACCGTTACGCGCCCGAAAATCGGCACAAGTCACGGAGCCTCAAAAAAAACCACCTTTGGGCGTTTGTTTCTTGCTACTTTTTCGGTTATCACTACGAGCATCATGACTCCCCCGGCACACCCTGGTGGCAGCTGCAT
>CAZNAK010000244.1:0-4385 GCA_964570645.1 uncultured Cytophagales bacterium
GGCGCAGCTTCCGACAGCAGCCCATGTATCCACCATTGTTCCTGAGCCAACATACGCGCCAATGTTTACATAGGAAGGCATCATCACAACTCCTTTGGCAACAAATGCCCCGTGACGTGCAATAGCATGGGGCACAACCCGAACGCCCAAGTCGGCATAGTTCGATTTAAGGGGTATTTTATCGTGGAACTCGAAAGGAACAGCTTCGATGGTTTTCATTTTTTGGATCGGAAAATATAATACGACTGCTTTCTTGACCCATTCATTGACTTTCCAGCCTTCACCTTCGGGTTCTGCGACGCGTAGTATGCCTTTGTCAAGCTGCTCAATGACTGCTCGGATGGCCGTTTTTGTGTCTTCGCCTTGGAGCAAACCACGGTCGTCCCAGGCGGCTTCGATAGTATTTCGGAGATTTTCCATACAGGGAATAACCAAAAAAATAGCCCTTCTGCTCATCAGAAAGGCTAAAGAGTTTGTTAACCCCTGAGTTTAGGTCGCTATTTGTTATTATTTAAAATCACAAGGGCAGCAATTACCCCGGGCACCCAGCCTAAAAGGGTCAATAAAAACACAATTACGATTGAGCCAAGCCCACGATCATAGACTGCTAGGGGTGGAAAAATGATAGAAAGAATAACGCGAAAAATACTCATGTTCAGATAAATTTAATTAAGGTTTCATCTTTATATACGAAAAACAAAGCCTTGGGTTGGGCATTTTTGGAAAAACCATAGTGCTTACTTCCCTTTAACTGCATCTTTTAGGAATGTTCCCCATGTCAGGTTATCCTTTTCGGGGTCATGGCTTTGGGCGCGTTCAATCGCCATGTTAGCTGCCTCCCGAACAATCCATTCAAAGTTTTCCTCACCCACTGAATGTAAATCTGCATCAGGAGCAGGATTACAAAAGTCAATCGCATAAGGGATACCATCTTTTTTACTGATGGCAAGCTCTACGGTATTAAAGTCATATCCTAAGGCATGGTTGAGCCGAAGAACGTAGTCTTCGAGCTTTTCCAAAAGGGCTTTGTCGTACGTACGTTTTTCGGGGAAGTACCGTAGATGATGCGGGTTTCGTGGCTCGTAGGGCATAATATGAACCGCTTTTCCGCCCAAGCAATAACAACGAAAGTAAAGATCAAAGGTCACCTCTTCTTGAAGCATCATCACGAGTTGTTCGGTCTCGCCATAAACCTGAAAGAACTCCTCACGGCTACGGACTTTATAGACATTTTTCCATCCGCCTCCTGCAAAGGGTTTCATAAAGGCAGGAAAACCAATGTAATCAAAGATCCCCTCCCAGTCGAGTGGAAAGGCTAGGTTACGAAAAGAGGTTTCCGAGGTGTCTGTCGGACGCGCATGAGAGGGAAGTAAGACCGTTTTGGGGACGGGTACGCCTACTTTGATAGATAGCGCGTTATTAAAAAACTTCTCATCGGCACTCCACCAAAACGGGTTATTGATGACCGCTGTCCCACACAAAGCTGCATTTTTGAGATATGCGCGATAAAACGGAACATCCTGCGAGATACGATCAATAATGACGGTATATTCCGTTGGCTCGCTTTGGATAACTTTATTGACCGTAACCCACTCGGCTTCAATACCTTTAATTTTTCGGTTATTGACCTCTTCGACAAAGGCGCGGGGAAACGTATTTTCTTGTCCGAATAGGATACCAATCTTTTTCATAGGGCGTAAAAGTAATTTATTCGATAAGAAACGATACAAACGTTGATTTTACAACCTAAAAGAAATAAAAATATTGGCATCAAATAAAAAACCTCTTCAAAAATTTTCTTGAAGAGGTTTTGAATGGTATTAAATGAAAAGAACTTATCAGCCTCCAAACTGATTTACAGTTGCATTCATCCATGTCCCAAGTTCGTCTCGGAACGTCTGAGCTGCTGCTTGATTTCCTTGGAAAGCCGTTCTTAGAAACGCAAAACCGACTCTTGGAGGAGCGGTTTCAAAATCTGTGAACTGCCTGAGAAGTCCCTCAATGATAGTTGGTTTTTCTGTAATAGCACGAAGCGTATTAAAATCCACCTCATGCTCTGTGACGATTCCTGAACGATACTCAATTTGAATAAAATGACGACCTACAGATTTAGCAAGTGCATCTAACTGCTCTTGCGTAAAGCTGGGGTAAGCCGCACTAACAAGCTGGATAAAATAATCCGTCTTGTTCTGTGTAAGCGTTGAATGCCTGACCTTTAGTAAAGCTGCGTTACTACGATTTTCCATCAAGGTTTTCCTGATATTTTTAAAAGCTTGCTGCTCTTCGGGAGTAAGACTTTTGAGTTCCTCTCTCAGTTGCTCTTGATTTCGTTGTGCTGTCACTGAGAAGGCGAGGAAGCACATCGCAGAAAATAAAAAAAGTATGTGTTTCATAATTCTGGTTCTTGGTTAAAGTAGGAAAACTCAGCTTTTAGATCACCGAGTTTTCCATTGATTTAGAGTTCGGTTAATCTGTGATGACGACACGCTTCTGGTAAACTTCTGTCTCTGTATGCAAGCGTACCAAGTACGTACCCTGCGCCAGTCCAGACATGTCTATCTGCAAGGCTTCACCAGTAAGCGTCACTGTTTGCGTACTTACTTGCTGTCCTGTTAGGGTGACAGCTTCTAATGTAGCCTCACCGCGTAACTCTTCAGCTGCCTCCACTTTGAACAAACCGCTATTTGGGTTGGGATATACTTCTATACCACTTCCGCCAACTTCATCAGTTCCCAGAATAAAGTTCGGCTGTGCACGGACAATCGGAGTAACGATTCTTGTGCCATCGCTACAAACAACCGTCACTTCAAAGTAATAAGCTAAGCCGTTGAATAGCTCTTGAACTGTATATGCCGTAACTTCACTGTTAACAGTAATGGTGTTGTAAAGCGTAGATTCGGTGTTGCCATATCGAATGACTGAACGAACAATTTCTCCGTTACAGTTTACACCACTCCAATCTAGGGCAACGACTCCAT
Organism: uncultured Cytophagales bacterium; assembly: GCA_964570645.1. Classification (GTDB taxonomy): domain Bacteria; phylum Bacteroidota; class Bacteroidia; order Cytophagales; family Bernardetiaceae; genus DAISIL01. The sequence goes on from CAZNAK010000244.1 coordinate 2,979, forward strand.
CTCCTGGAGTTGCAAAAAGTCGAATCTCTTCCTCACCACCTGCATCATTATCCGTTACATTAACGACTGCGATAGCATCTGCACGATCTACACAGAATGGGCCCTGCTCTTGCTCCTCATCCATGATAATAGAAACACTTCCTCCTCCTGTATCTGCGTTATCATCCGTAGCAACAAGAAGAATCTCCGCTGTGGTGGCTCCTGATGTAGTTGTAAGCTGGTAGTTGCTTTGTGTCACTTCTACAAGTGATGCTACATTTGTGCTTGGTGCAAGTGTGAACGAAGCCGTTCCGCCTGCCAAGAACTCAATGTTAGCCGAGCCAGTAAATGGACCTGTTAAATTAAAGCGAATAACCCCATCTGCTCCACCTTCTACGGCATCCTGTAAGGTGACTACGGTTACATCTGCTGCGCAATCCTCAATCGTAATTGTTGCCTCATCGCTGTTAGCAACTGGGCAGAAGGGGCCAACTTGTTGATTAGCGTCCAGACTAAAGGTTACACTTGCATTATCTGTAGCAGGCTGAAAAAGTGCATCTACCGATAAACTCGCATTAATAGCACCCGCAACGATGGTAAGTGTTCCTGTCCCGTCGGGGTTTAAGGTTACGTTCGAGACGTTAGTACCTGCTACCAAATTAAAATTGGGATCATTTACCCCTGTTGTCGTGAAGTTGAGCGTCACTGCATTGGAAAAAGGTCCCGATAGCGTGAAGTTAATTACCCCATCAGTAGCCTCTTCAACTGCAACATCCTGTACTGCGGCTAAACTTACGTTTTTAGCACAGTCCTCAATATTCATGGTTGCACTTACCGCACCATCTTCTGGACAAAGCTCACCGTTACCATCGTTCACAAGGTTGAGTGTAACCGTTGCATTATCTGTGGCAGGTTGGAATCCAGCATCAACAAGTAGTCTTGCTGTATTTGCTCCTGCTGCGAATGTGATGGTACCCCCATTTCCAGTTGTGGTGACGCCAATCACGTTGTTCCCTGCAACCAGATTGAAGTTAGGGTTATTGGTTTCTCCCACTGTGAAGTCAATAGAGAGGTCTCTTGAAAGAGTTCTTGGGAAATCAAACTCAAATACCCCATCGGTAGCTTCTTCTACGGCATCTCGATCAAGGGATACACCTACGGTACGATTATAAGTTTGATAACTAGAAGGAGTAAAGTTTGAGGGGAAGAAAAATGACGTACGAGTCGCATTATTCTTAGCTCCTACAAACACATCAACAAATCCATCACCATCTAAGTCTGTCAAATTTGGACTAGCACCTATACCAACGATAGTTTCAAGAGCAGAGAAATCTATGGTCGTTGATGAACTCAGGGTGAGTGTATTACCAGCATTTAGTACAACGCTTGGTGCGAAGGTTGGTGTAGCAGATGTACCAATATTTTCGA
>CAZNAK010000245.1:0-4383 GCA_964570645.1 uncultured Cytophagales bacterium
GTTGTGGGGCGAGAAGAACACCGGAAAATTCCACTGAAAGCGGTATTTCATGCCTTCGGCACCGTAGCCCATCGGGTTGTCTGGCCAGACGTTCACCGCCTGCGCTTCGTCGGTTTGGTGGTTGTAGCGCGTCAGGAAGCCGCCGTAGCTGCCTCCAAATACAATTTCAGGGTTTTCGGGGTGCGGTGCGATGTGGGCACTTTCGCCTCCGGCGGTGGGTTCCCAGTCGTTTTCGGTGATGGTGCTGCCCGTGCTGCGGTGCGCAATCCGAATCGTCGAATTATCCTGCTGGGCAGCGTAAATGCGGTACGGAAAATGGTTGTTGGTCGTAACGCGGTAGAACTGCGCCGTGGGTTGGTTGTGGTAGGTGCTCCACGACTTTCCGCCGTCGAGCGAAACCTGTGCGCCGCCGTCGTTGCCCATAATCATGCGATTGGGGTCTTCGGGCGCAATCCAGAGGTCGTGGTGGTCGGCGTGTTGGGCGCGGGCTGCCGTGAAGGTCTTCCCGCCGTCGGTCGATTTTTGGTAATCGACATTGACGACATAGACCGTATTTGCGTCTTTGGTGTCGGCATAAATGCGGGTGAAGTACCAGGCACGTTGGCGCAGGGCGCGGCTCTCATTGACTTTTTTCCACGTTTTTCCGCCGTCTTCGGAACGAAATACGCCGCCGTTTTCATTCTCGATGAGTGCCCACACGCGGTCGCGCTTTACGGGTGATACCGCCACGGCATTGATGCCCCATATGCCTTCGGGAAGCCCTTCGTTTCGGGTGATTTCTGTCCAGGTATCGCCGCCGTCCGTGGACTTCCAAAGCCCTGAGCCTTCGCCGCCGCTCGACAGGCTGTACGGCGTTCTGCGGATGCGCCACGTGCTGGCATAAAGGACACGCGGGTTCATCGGATCGAGGATCAAGTCCACCGCGCCAGCATCGGCATTCACGAAAAGGACTTTTTCCCAGGTTTTTCCGCCGTCCCGGGAGCGAAATACGCCGCGTTCCTGCGAGGACTTGTAGAGGTCGCCCATCACGGCCGCATAAACCAAATCAGGGTTTTTGGGGTGGATTTTAACCCGTGAAATGTGCCGTGAGTTCTTGAGTCCGATCTGCTCCCACGTTTTGCCGGCATCGGTCGTTTTCCACATTCCGTAGCCGTAAGAGACATTACCGCGCACGGTTTTTTCGCCTCCGCCTACATAAATTACATTCGGGTCGTACTCACTTACGGCAACTGCGCCGATAGAGCCGCCAAAGTAGCCGTCGGAGATGTTTTCCCAGGTAGTGCCTGCATTTTCGGTACGCCAAACGCCACCGCCTGCTGCTCCGAAGTAGAATAGATTCGGTTGATTGGGTACGCCCGTAACGGCAGCCGAACGCCCGCCGCGAAAGGGGCCGATGTTTCGGAAGTCCAAGCCTTTGTACTGACTTTCGGGGATGGTCTGGGCATTCAAGAAAGAGAGAAATGCAAAAAAGAAAGCTAGGGTATAAAGTGTGCTGCTCATAAAATTTGTAAACATTTGTTCGTGTAATTATGCTGGAAAAAAAGAAAGGTAAAGTTAAGGAAAAATTTGGTGGAGAGCTACGGGTGTAATGGTTTTTTGGGATTCCTACGTAAACGCCCCTGCCGGTAGTTTGCTTTTTAGGAAATCCATTTCCAAGGTCTGGCGACCACGGGCAGGGAGAGAAATGCACCTCGGTAGTGGTTTTATATCCCGAGAATGCCTGCGCCAAATGGGGCTACGCTAGATGAACTTCATTCCGATTCAGCGGTAAAAGTCCTTTTTTTGGGTGAACAAAAATAAAAAAATCAGCAAAAAATTTGGAAATACATACAGTACCTATGATACGGCTTCGAGATAACAGATAGCATATCTCGAAGAGCGGGAAGATACAGGGGAAGTAAAGCCTAGCTTTTACTTTCCCACCATCACAAAAGCCCCCCAATAAAACGGCTCGTTACAGCTTTTTTTGAGCTTGAGTTGTGCCGTTTTGAAGGCTTCACGTTTGGACTTGCCACTCAAAAGGTTTTCATAAAAAGTAACCATCAAAAGCTGTGTCGCCTCGTCGCTCACTTTCCAAAGCGACATGATGAGCGTTTTTGCCCCTGCCTGACGAAAGGCGCGTTGCAACCCATAAACGCCTTCACCATTCTGAATATCTCCCAAACCTGTTTCGCAGGCTGACAAGACGACAAGTTCCGTTTTATCAAGATTTAGATTCATCGCTTCTTCGGCTGACAAAATGCCGTCTTCTTCTCCCGTTTGAGGGTTTTGGCAGCCGGCTAATAAAAGTCCGTTTCGCAGAAAGGGGTTTTCCAGAAGGCTCCTGTCTTCGGCTTCTCGGGTGGTTGTTACTTTGCTATCTGGAATTTGATTGATAAAAAAGCCGTGAGTGGCAAAGTGCAAAATAGTAGGATTTTGGAGTGCTTTTATATTTTCTTCCGTGGCTTCATCATTTTGTAGAAGCGTTGTAGAAACCCCTTTTTTAGCCAGTAACTCACTAATTTGATCGGTTTCTGCCTTTGTGCCCTCCAAAACCGGAACCGCCGTTTGCTGCCCGATGATACGCTGCAACCCGCTCAAGCCTCGATCCTCCTCTTTTGTTTTTAACGTGTCTTTTTCTTTAATACCATACGCAGGGTAGCCCAACAGAAAGGCTTGATAGTCTTCGTAATTTCTGTCTAGATCGACTTCCTCCACCTCGATCAAATCTCTACTGCTTGTGATGAGTTGAATATTTTGTTCCTCTACCAAATACGTTTCCGTCTCTGGGTTCAGAAGTGTATTCAGATTGAGTTTGTAATAGACTCCATCGGGCGAAAAGTAAATTTTTGAGTACCCTTTCTTGGAAAGCTCCGCCAGCTTCGCTTGTATCGGCTCCCAATACTTTCCGTAAGAGTCCTCATCTTTTACTTGAAACGCCACGTTATTCTGATAAAAGCTGAATGCACGGTTTTCCATCTCCTTTCCAGCTTCTAATACGAATAGCTCAGGGCTTTTTTTCGTTTTGGCTGTGAGAATGAGCGCGACATAAGACATAAACCGTATCGGTGGGTTTTTCTTTGAAGTTCCTCCTAACCAAGCGAATAAGCTCTACCACCGCCTCTTTTTTGGAAAGCGTTTTTTGCACATCCTGCCAAGTGTATGCCTTTTGGGAAGTATTCTGCTTAAACGACTCCGATTTTCTCGAAATCTCCCTTTCTAACTCATTGATCTGACTAGCAATCTGCGTCAGGTCAAGCGTACTGTCCCGCTCGTTGAGTGGCGTTTGGATGAGGGCGATATGTTCCTCCTTTTGTTGTTTCCAGTTTTCGTATTGGCGTATCAAAACAGAGTCGTTGCTACTCAAAATCTGAGCTTTCATCTTTTGGGTAGAGGAAAAAATGATTCCCTTCGTGAATAGCTGCTGATTGAAAAGGTATTGGCTTATGTTACGGTCTTGAGGATAGAGCCGAACGGCAAAGTCCGCAAAACTCATAAAGAAATTATCTTTATTCTTGATAAAAGCCTGCCTTTCACTTTCTGATAGCAGGGGGAAGAGGAGCTCTACCTCTTCCTTCTTGTTCTCGATGACTGTTTTGAACAGTGGCTTGGCTTTCTCATAAAGCCCTTGTACTTCATAAAACGTAGCCAAACTATGGCACGCCGCCGTGTACAGCGGGTGGTCTGTACCTAGTAGTTCGGCGTGTTTGCTTTTTACTTCCAAGTAGAGCGGTTCTGCGTTCTGGTATTCCCCTTCGTAAGTATATAGCTTGGCTAGTGTTTCACAGCTCAGTAAATAGTCATCGCTGTCTTTTCCCAAGACTTTTTCCTGTATGTTTTTTGCCTCCTGATAGAGTCGCCTTGCCTCTTGGTAGCGTCCTCTATCTATGTATGAGCTACCCAGCGCCTGACAAGCAAAGGCATAGTAGGGATGCTCTTTTCCGACCGCTTTTTCCTGTATTTCTTTCGCCTCCACGTAGATTGGGGCTGCCTTTTCGTGTAGCCCTTGCTCAGCGTACGCGGTCGCCAAATTACTAGAAAAAAGGGCGTAGTGAGGGTGCTCTTTTCCCCGCTGCTGCACGATAAGTTCTTGCGCTTCTGCCCAAAGTACCTCCGCCTTTTTATACAAGCCTTGATTATAGTATAAGTTCGCTAAGCTATTACAAATGTAGGGATACTGTAGTTCATCTTTATCAAAAGAGTCTTTCGCTTTCAGGTAAAACTCTTCGGCTTTTTGAACTAAACGCTGTTGCTGATATAAAGTAGCTAAGTTGTAGACAACGGTGAAATAGGCAGACTTCTCTCTATCTTTATCGAAGTACTTATCTAGTGTAGTTAATGCTTTTTTATAAGACGATTCTGCCTCCTCGTACCGTCCTAATTTTTTGTATAATCCAGCTAAAT
>CAZNAK010000246.1:0-4381 GCA_964570645.1 uncultured Cytophagales bacterium
AATATTCTCATTTTATTTAACCCTCTAAATTTTCATTCTTATGAGTTTCAAACAGGAAACCGCATTGCAGCGATTTTATCGTGTGATTATCCCTAAGGCGACAAGTTTGGGTGCAGCTATCGTAGTATTGGGTGCCCTCTTCAAAATCCAGCACTTACCAGGTGCAGGTATTATGCTTGGGGTAGGCCTCATTACGGAGTCTGTCATCTTTTTGCTCGGTGTATTCGAGCCACCACAGCCGTTCCACCCACACTACGATTGGGAAAAGGTGTATCCTGAGCTGATGGGTGACGATGTACCCGCTTTACCTAAAAAAGGAGCAAAGAAACCTTCTGATTCTGCAGTGGCAACTTCAGTGTTGACAGGTCTGGATGCTATGCTCAAAGAGGCAAACCTCTCTACCGACGCATTCAAAAAATTTGGACAGGGGATTCAGTCCTTAAATGATACAGCAGGTCGAATGAAGGATATGGGGGATGCTGTGAATGCGACAAACGGCTATGCCAAGAACGTTACAGAAGCATCTAGATCATTGACTTCTTTGAATAAAGCTTACTCAACCACAGTATCTGCGATGTCAGACATGGCAAACGCTTCCAAAGATGCAAAAGAGTATCATTCACAAGTTCAGTCGATCACGAAAAATTTGGGTGCACTCAACGCGGTTTATGAGATGGAACTTAAGGATGCAAATACGCACCTCAAGGCAATGAATAAATTCTACAGCAACTTGACTACAGCAATGGAAAACATGGCTGATGCAAGCAAAGAGTCACAGACATTCAAGGAGCAAATGGGTAAATTGACTATCAACATCACGAGCTTGAATACCATTTACGGTAATATGCTCACTGCGATGCGTGGTAAATAATCCCTTGTTGTTAACTTTTAAATCATTTTCTAATCACAAAAACATAAAAAGTTATGGCAGGAGGAGGAACCCCGCGACAGCGGATGGTAAATATGATGTACCTTGTACTTACCGCCTTATTGGCCTTACAGGTAAGTAACTCGGTACTGGATAAATTCTATTTTATTGACGAGAGTTTGCAGAACTCAGCAGACTTAACCGAAAAAAGTAGTACTAAAAAGGTCGATCAAATCAAGGCTACCGTAGAGGAGAACGGAAACCGCGCTAGCGAAGAGATGATCTTGAATAAAGCTAAGGAAGTCCGTGAACGAGCTAATCAAATGGTGGCTTACATCAATAATATCCGTAACAAGGATGTCATTGAGACTATGGGTGGAAAAGATGAGACAGGGAAGTACCCTAGTGCTAAGGATTATGACCAAATCAATAACATCATGTTAGGACCTGGCGAATCCAAAAGTGGTAAGGGCTACGAGCTTCAGGATGAGTTAAACAAGTACGTAAAAGACTTGAAGAACATTCTTCCGAAAGCTCCAAAGGCAGAAGATCCTGATTCTTTGAAGAAGGTGCTCGATCCGTTTGACCCATTAGCACTTGATGCTAAAGATGACCCTCGTTACAAGGATGATCCCGTACAAAAAAATAAAGATTGGGCTTTCTTGAATTTTGATCATACGCCAATGGTGGCAGCACTTGCCGTCTTGAACGAGATCAAAACGGAGGTACGTAACGTAGAATCAAAAGCGATTGAAGCCTTGGGTTCTCAACTCGGTTTGGTGGACATTAAGTTTGACCAGATTATTGGTCGTGTGTCGCCTGAGTCTCGTATCGTTCCAGCAGGTACAAAGTACAAGGCAGAGATGTTCATTGCAGCATCATCTTCTAATATTGTTCCTGTTATGAAAGCATCAATCGGACCTGTAAAGTTTGACCAAGAGAAAGGCGTAGGTATCCTTGAGTCTGGCGCGCAAGCTCCAGCACCAGGTGGACCGGGTAAGAGCCAAGAACGTACATGGAAAGGTTCAATTTATATTCCTAGTGCAGATACAACGATCACATTTGAGGAGAAGTTTACAGTCGTAAACCCACAAATTAAGATCAAGTCTGACGTAGCAGTATCGTTGTACTTTAAGTGCGGTAATACCCTAAATGTTGATGTTCCTGAATTGGGCGCAGCTTATAATCCTAGCTTTACAGCAACGGGAGGTCAGGTGATTAAAGGTTCGGGTAAAGGCGACGTAACGCTTGTGCCAACCACAAAGCAAATGACACTTACGGTATCTAGTGGAGGTAACAAAATTGGTACGGAAGGACCTTTCCGTGTGAGCTTGGTACCGAAGCCAGAAATCAAAGTGATTGTGGGCGGTAAGCCAGCAAACCAATTACAAGGGGAGTCTAAGAACAGTCTTCGTTCTGTCAAAGTAGTTCCCGTACCTGATGAGCAATTCAGAAAACTGCTTCCAAAGGATGCGCGTTACCGTATTACAGGTGGTCAGGTAACACTGGCTCGTGGTAAGCGTGCCCTGGGACAAGTTAAAATTTCTAGTGGAACGGTAAACCTTACTTCACTGATTGGAAACGCACAGGAAGGTGATCGACTTGTATTTGAAATTAACGGTGTTCAACGTATGAACTTCCAGAATCAAGTGGAAAATGTAAACGTTGGTACACAAATCATTACCGTTCCAGTAAATAACTAAACTGGAAAACTATTTTAAGTAAAAAAAGCGTCTGTTAGAGCATCTCTAGCAGGCGTTTTTTATTTTGAGGCTTGCACATTTCATAAAAAACGCTTTTATTGTAATAATACGAAAATTGAGGCTATGCAAGTTGAGGAACTACTAGATTTAATCCAAAATCCTGATAAAGTAAATACCTTAAACCGTTACGACCTTAAGGCTTTACTCGAACAGCACCCTACGTTTCAGGCGGCGCACTTACTGCTTTACCTTATTGACGGGGATAAAAAAGTACTAGCGGAAACCGCCTTGCATACTTCAAATCGCTGGGTGTTAAGACAGTTTCAGTCAGCCTTACAGGATCCAGCGCGGGAGATGAGTGCAGTGCTTGAACAAATGCATACTGAACCTGTCAATGCTTTTGAGCGACTTACCACTCCAGAAGATACCCCCGCCGCTGAGGTTGAAGCCAAGGAGCACGAGGAAATACCTACCAAAGAACCAGAAGCGGAGGAAGCCACCGACGACGAACCAACGGCTTCGGAGCCAGAGGCGACCACTGAAGTTGAAGAACCTGAATCTACTGCCCCCCCAGCCGAAGAGGAAAACACATATCGTAGTACAGAACCATCACCCATGAATGCGGCTCTTGCCTACCTTAATGAGAGTAAAGAAGAAGAGAAAGAAACACAAGCCGACGCTGAAAGTACGCTATTGGATGACTTTGACTTATCTACAGAGTCCGATAGTACCGAAGATGCAACCGCTGAGACGGCTGAGGCAATCAGTGAGGATGCTGAGAACTTTTTTGACTCCATTGCCGAGGATCCGTACGAGTATCCCAAGGAAGTGACGGAAGAGTTTGCTGCCGCTGAATCTGATAATACGGGTAGCGCACTCGAAAAAGAGGAAGCCGCAGAGCCAGATAACTTCTTTGATTCCATTGAAGAGCATACAGATGAAGAAGACGCAGCGTCTCCAAATTCCACAGCACCTGATACAACAACATCTTCAAAGCTCTCTCAGGCTGCTGAGCCAGAAAAAGCCAAGGAAAGCGAAAGCTTTTTTGATACAATCGAGGACGAAAACGCTACTGATTCTGACCGCACTTCGGATGTTCCCGAAGAGTTAAAGGACGCTAATACGAGCCACTCTCAGGAGGGTAAATCAACGTCTGAAAGCTCTTTGGAGTCTAAGGAAGAAGCCAAAACGGATAAAGAAATGGTCTTGGTGAGTCAGAACTCAATAGAAACAGAGAACTTTTTTGATTCAATTCCTGACGAGCCTTATGCCGATAAACAGGCGGAAGTACTAAGTACTGATACTAATGAAAACGTATTAGACGAAGTATTGCAGAGTGATACAGAGGAGCGTACAGATCCTTATTCTCAACAGGACGAAGCGGTGAGTAAAGGCAACTTTTTTGACGAGATTGACGCAGAAAATGCTGCTTTTGCAACACCACTCGACGATTATAAAGGAAAGTTCAGTGTGGAAACTATTTCTGATTCTGAGCCTATTGACCCTATACGTTGGGCGGAAGATGAGTTTGGTATGAGGCAGTCCATTCATCAAACAGCGGTCACGGGACAGGTAACACGTCCGGCTTGGCAACTCGTTAGTACTGAGGATATGCCAGGCGAGGAAAGCCGTGATAATCTTCCCCCCGAGGTATATCAGGTGGCAGTAGAGAAAGAAACAGCAGTAAAAGTGCAGACGGCTGAGCCAGAAGAGGCGGATAACGATGATAGCTCAAAGGAAGAGGGGGATAGTTTCTTTGATCAGTTTTAGGAAATCCAATACAAATGCGCTTTATTTGCATTCCATTTCC
>CAZNAK010000247.1:0-2746 GCA_964570645.1 uncultured Cytophagales bacterium
TTTCCGATGCGTCCGCGTTGCACCATCAGGTAGTCATTTGCCGTTTTGAGGTCTTGCGTACACTCCAAGTAAAGTGCCTCAGCATAGGTCGTGAAGGACTCATGAATCCACATCTCGGCATGGTCGCGGACGCTAATACTATTTCCAAAATACTCGTGTCCACTCTCGTGGATGATGATAAAATCAAATCCCCACGGCTTGAGGTTCACGTAGTTATTCCCATAAGCAATCGCGCTTTGATGCTCCATTCCCCAGTAGGGCGTTTCGACGAGCGCGTAGCCATCTTTGGTGAATGGATACGGTCCAAAAAGCTTCTCGAAGCAATCTAGCATCGGGGCGACCTGCTTAAAATGCTCTCGCGCCTTGTCGATGTTGTAATCCAAGACGTAATAATCTAAGTTCATTTTCTCGTCATTCGCACTCTCAAAGTAGTCCGTAAAGTGACGATAATGTGCGATGTTTAGCGTCACATTGTAGTTATTGATCGGGTAAGAGACGAACCATTCATAGCCCTTTTTATCATCGGCGAGTTTAGTCAACGAACGTAGGTTTCCGTTTGCTACTGCATACAAATCCTCGGGAACCTCAACATAAATTCGCATACTGTCAGGCTCTTCCGAGAGGTGATCTTTGTTGGGCCACCAAACACTCGCCCCTAGCCCTTCACAGCTTACGCCTACCCAAGGACGGTCATATTTATCTTTTTTCCACGAAAAACCGCCATCCCAAGGTGCATTGGGTGCGATACGGGGTTTCCCGTGATAAAAAACGGTGAATTTCTGCGATGAGCCTTTGTCTTGCTGTTCCTTGAAAGTCACAAAGGTAGCATTACCCTCTCGCTCGAAGTCTAGTTTTGCACCACTTGCATCAAGGATGCTGTCTAAGCTCATCTCCTCAAACAGATCAATCTGAATTTTGGAGAAATCTTCGGTTGCTGTCGTATGAAAAACATTGTAACCCGCAATCGTTTTTTTGTTCATATCCACACTCAGGTTGAGGTCGTAGAAATGAACATCGTAGCAGGAGCGCAAGGGAGAAAGTGTTCCCCGAAGGCTATCTTGGCGGCTAAACGTCTGTTGCCCAGCGGCAAAAGCAGAGATCAAAAAAGCAAAAAGGAAAATTGGGTATCGCATCCCGAAAGATACGTAAAGTTTTGACTACTCGTGCGACGAGTCCGAATTAAACACACCTTAAAAAAAGTTTAAAGCATTGATTATCAGATGAAAGAGCCTAGCGTTTATTTAGAATTTATGCTACTGCCCATCTGTATTTTCATCGGCGGCGGCGGCTTCTTCTTCTAGTTTTCGGGCAAAAGGGGTACCTTCGGCAAGGATACGGAGTTTGGTCTCGCCCCTTCCGAGCGGATCAAGGGTAGCAATGTTTGTCCGTGAAATATCCAAAAGCTCAAGGTTAGGCGACGTTTGTAGGGGCGAGACATCGCTAACCTTTGTATCACCTACGCCAACTCGTGTCAAGTTGGGTTTATTTTCGAGTCCGCGTAAAGAAGTGATTGCTGTCTGTCGTGCGTCTAGCTGTTCGAGTTTTTCGCACGCGGCAAGTGGCGTGAGGTCGCTCACTTTAGTCTGAGCGATCAACAGGGTATGCAATTCTGATTTGTCTTTGAGAATAGAAATATCAGAAATCTCCGTTCCCGAAGCGTCCAGAAGTTTAAGTTTTGTAGCCTTTTCAAGTCCCTTTAGCGATGTGATATTCGTCGAAAGAACGACTAAGTCTTGTAGCTCTGTAAGCTCTGAAAGCGGTTTGAGAGAGGAAATCAGGCAATCGTAAGCAATGATTTTTTCTAGCAGAACCAGCTTTTGCAGTGGGGTAAGGCTTTCGATTTTACTACGTTGAACGTGTAGTTCTCTCAGTTTCGTCAAATCACTAATCGGACTCAGATCATCAACCGCCGTAAACGAAACGTGTAGCGTACGGAGATTTTTTAGGTTTTGAAGCGGAGTCAAGTCCTTGATTTGGGTATTGCTGCACAAAAGTTCCTCTAGCTGGGTGAGTTTCGCAAGCGGCGTGAGGTCTTGAATTTTAGTATTCCAACAGAGCAATGTTTTGAGGTTGGTTAGCGAGGAAAGTGGACTAATATCCCTCACCTCAGAGGCTACCAAACCCAATTTATTGAGCTTTTTGAGCTTCGCGATGGGTTTAAGATCAATAATCTGGGTCTCGGCAAGATATAAACGCTCTAAACTTGTTAAGCCAGAAAGCACTTTAAGGTCATAAATCCGTGTTCCTGAGAGGGATAACTTTTTCAGAGATTTGCATTTTGCCAGTGGCGAGAAATCGTGTATTCCACGGCAGTTTGCCAGCCAGAGTTCTTCAAGCTGCGGGAGTTTGGTAAAGGGTGTAAGGTCTTGGGCAAAGCTGCGATTAAGGCGCACTACCCGAAGCTTGGGACAGTCCAGAAGTGGTGTAAAATCTCCCGCAAACGTGTACGAAAGGTTAACTTCCTCCAAGCTAGAAAGCATGGCAATAGGTTTAAGATCAAGAACTTCTTTGTTAGGCTCACCAGATTTACCGCTAATATCGAGCGTGGTAATGGTTTCGAGATGGGCTTCTGTTAATGTCTGTTTTTGGGGAATACCTGCGGCCTTTTTAAAGGCAGTTTTCCAGTAGGCTGGGAGTTTATCTAAGGACTGTGCCTGCACACCAAAAGGTAAAAAGATAAGGATAAGAATAAGTCGGTACATCAATACGTCTGTCTTTTTTGGTGTAACGATGAAAAAGGGGATTT
>CAZNAK010000247.1:2756-4371 GCA_964570645.1 uncultured Cytophagales bacterium
GTTTTTCTGCTTTACAGGAAGACACGGTCTTTATCGAGTAAAACAAATTAAAAGATGCCTCTTCACCATAATAAGATAGTAAAGCCTTACTATCTGCTCGATAATAAGGCTTTTTCTGCTTAATCTGTACTCCGTACGGGATTCGAACCCGTGCTGCCGGACTGAAAATCCGGAGTCCTAACCCCTAGACGAACGGAGCATTTTCCCGTTTTGGTGGCACAAATATACGAACGATTTTTATACCTGCAAGAGAAGAATAGAAAAAAATTACTTTTTTATCGAAGACGATCCATTGAACGGACGAGCTTCTCATCTTTCTTGATAAATCGCGAAGCTAACATAGTGGATAAGAGTGCAACAAGCGGCAAATAGGCACCTAAACCGTAGTCACCGTACGTTTCTGGTAAAAACCAGCTATTCGCCTCGTAGCTCCAGTAAAACGCTCCTACCACAAAAAGCGAGATCATTAATACCGTGATAGCGTTCAGACGCGTTTGTAAAGCGCGGTTTTTAAAGCTCAAAATCGAAAAGATAGACAGGAAAGCCGACAGACCCGCAATGATGGCTAAATAAACCGTCGTTTGGCTATGTTCCGCTATAACTGCGCCCGCTTTGGTGTGTGTGATCTCAATAGCTGAAAGTATTGCTTCCTGTGATTCCATGGATTTTTCCCAGATTGGTAAAAATATAGATACAGTCATCAGGACGGCGGCTAAGGCCATAAATATAGTTTGGATGCGTTGCCACATAAAATTTTTTATTCTTGCGTGATTTGGACGGTAAAACTAGAGAATAAAGTGTAGTTTAGAAAAAATAAACCCACACGACCATGAACTTCACGACTTTTATTACTGATCGGCGTGTACAGCTTATCTTTAAGACAACTTGGCTACATGCCGTTATTCATGTTTTGGCAGCAGTTGTTTTTTTAAAGGGTGAAGCCGTCCATTTGCTTGAAGTGGTAACGCAATTTCCTGGGATTTTATACTTTGTTTTTCAATTTCCCATCATCGGGCTTCTCGCGTATCTAGCGCACGACATTGCCGACCGAAAAGTACCACCACACGACATCTTGAGACGTTCCTTGGTGTCCGTCGCGCTATTTGCGGTTTTTGCCGCTGGTGTGAGCTTGGTACTTCTACTTCTTGGTGTAATAGTAAATACGGGAGGGCTGAGTGCGGCGGCGGTACTCTCGGTTTTCCAACTCGTATTTGCGATCTTTCTCCCTGTCTTTATTGCGGGTGAGTTTGTGCGGCAGCGACTGTTCTTCAGAAAGATTTACGGGAGTTAGGAAACCCCCAACGACAAAGGCTTTTGTTGAAGTTATATCATTAGGGTGCAAATAAAATTGGTAACACAAAAGGTACTTGCTTTGTTTATGTCCACATGACTCGACTTAGTGTAAATATCAACAAAATCGCAACCCTCCGCAATGCAAGGGGCGGTAATACGCCTAGCGTCGTGAAAGCGGCTCAAGACTGCGAACGTTTTGGGGCGGAAGGCATTACCGTGCATCCAAGACCTGACGAGCGTCACATTCGCTACCAAGATACTTTTGAACTTGCCGAGGTTGTCACGACGGAGTTTAACATTGAGGGAAATCCCAAGAAGGGGC
>CAZNAK010000248.1:0-3631 GCA_964570645.1 uncultured Cytophagales bacterium
ATCTACGATGCGTCTTTTTAATAGGAAGGCGGATTGAAAATCCTACGATACGGCTCCCAGATTGCTAGTGCGGTCAGATGATCTTTAATAATCGTATTATATGACATGAGGCTTGGTTCTACATTTTCCTTTTAAATCATAGTATAAGCACGGACAGTTTGAGGAACACCAGTTACAAATTACCGAGCCGACGTGGATATACTTGTTTTCTGATGGTTTTCCAGACCAGTTTGGTGATCAAGTGGGTAAAAAATTCATGCGACGGCAGTTTGGAGACACGGTTCTTGCGGGAAGTACCCATTCAGCGGAAGCACAAAATCGTCATCTTACCAAAAAATTGGATGATTGGATGCACGTAGGAAACGAAAAACAGATTGATGATGTTCTTGTGCTTGGAGTTCAACTAGACTAAAAAAATAGATATGTCAATGCCTGTTAAAAACCGAGTCGAGACAAGTAGTACTATTCTTTTTAATCTTGAAGAGCATATTCCCGAGGGCGAACGTATTTTATTTGACCTCAAGGACTGGCTTTTTCAGGGTATCGTATTGCAGGAGAAGCTTTTTCGTAAGCATGTGAAAAACCATGATTGGGAAGCTTACCGAGGAAAGCACGTAGCCGTTCACTGCTCCGACCCCGACGCGATCATCCCGATGTGGGCATTTATGGTCGTCGTAGGAGAGTTGTCACTTTACTGTCCTAATGTAGTACTCGGTGACCTCGAAAAGCTAGAGTGTGAGATCATCCGCCGCGAACTGAATCGCCTTGACCTAAACGAGTACATTGATAAAAAAGTCGTTATTAAGGGATGTAGTAAAGAGAAAGTCCCTGAGTGTGCATATGGTGAAATTACACGCCTGTTAGCTCCCATGGCAAGACTGATAAGTTACGGTGAGCCGTGCTCTAAAGTCCCTGTATATAAGCGACCCAAGAATGTCTAAGTTCATCATCGTGGGTGGAGCAAGTGGCTTTTTGGAATAACTTTACTTCGTTAGCAGATGAGTGGGCCTTGTTTTACGATGGTGAGGAGGGGGGGCAGCAGGTTGCATTAACATGGAGCAGAAGACGAGGGCTTACTGAACGAATTTTCACAAGATTTAAAAGGAAAAGAGTAGAACGACTGAAGTAAGACCGCATTTATGCAGTAATATCCCAAATTATTCGGATCGATAATGAAGCTGTCCGCAAAGCCAAAGAAGAAAACCGACGCTTAGGGATTCCAGAAGTGATTTCCCCCAACTTTTTTTCGTATTTTCACGAAAAAAAACGAAGTAAGGATGACATCACGCGCCCCTGAAGTTCAAGAATGGCTTAACCAACTTAAAGCCCAACACAGTAATTACGACGAAAACCTAGACGATGCTTATCAAGTCTGGGAAGATATTACACCGTTTTTGAGCGAACACCCTTTTGAGCAACATCAAAGTGTATTTAACGAGATTTTTCAAAGCCACCCTTATCCTCCCGTTTGGATACCCAATGAGACTACGCGAAAAAGTGCCAACCTGAGCCGTTGGATGCGTGCAGCGCAAAAACACACTTACGAAGAGTTTTACAAGTGGAGCGTCTCGGAGCGCACTGACTTTTGGAAACTCGCCTTAAAAGAGCTGAACACGCAGTTTTATAAAAAACCTGATTCCGTACTTGAAGTACCCGCCACGACAGAGCATCCTGTTTGGCTTCGTGGGGCGGAGATGAATATCGTAGATAGCATTTTTGCACAGGCAGATGCCGATAAAATAGCCGTTTTTTCGGGCAATGAAACCAATGCAAAGCCCACAAAAACAACTTACGGCGCACTAGAAACGCTCGTCAACCAAGCGGCAAATGGCTTCCGCAAATTAGGATTACAGCTGGGTGATAATGTAATTCTTTTTGTACCCCTTTCCTTGGAGTCCACGGCAGCTTATTTGGGTTTACTCAAAGCAGGAATGCGTGGGGTATTGGTGGCAGATAGCTTTTCTGCTGCCGAAATCGTACGGCGTGCCGAAATTATGGATTGTAAAGCCATCGTAACGTTCAGTAGCTATCAGTATGGCGGAAAGATGCTGGATTTTTATGCTAAGGTAAAAGCTGCTAACGCGCCTCAAGCTATTGTGATTCATCCCGAGGATACTCCCGAGATTCGTCAAGGTGATATACGCTGGGAAGACTTTTTGGGAGAAAAGACGGCGGAGTCCGTTTCTCTTCCTGCCGATGCTATAACGACAATTCTCTTCTCTTCAGGAACTACGAAAGCTCCAAAAGCGATTCCTTGGACGCAGCTCACACCCATCAAATGCGCCGTAGATGCACACCTTCATCACGACGTACACCCCGAAGATGTGGTAACCTGGACAACCAGCATGGGTTGGATGATGGGGCCTTGGACACTTTTTGCCGGGCTTTTAAACGGAGCTTCGGTTGCTTTATTTTATGGCGCGGGCGCGACGGAAGCCTTCAAAACCTTCATTTTGGAGAGTAAAGTCACGATGCTCGGAACGATTCCCTCACTTGTACGTGTCTGGCGAACCAAAAAACTTTTTGAAAATACGGACTGGTCGGTAAGAATATTCAGCTCCACAGGCGAACCCTCCAACGCCGAGGATTACTTGTACCTAATGAGCCTTTGTGGGTACAAAGCTCCTATCATCGAGTACTGTGGCGGAACAGAAGTAGGGGGCGGCTATTTGACAGGATCGGTGTTGCAACCCGCTTCTCCATCGACTTTTACCACGCCCGCCTTGGGGTTGGGAATCTGTTTTTTGAACGAAAATAATGAGGAAGTTTCCCCGGGCGAGACAGGGCAAGTATTTTTGATTCCCCCTTCGATGGGACTCTCACAAACGCTACTCAACCGTGACCATCACGAAGAGTACTTTGAGGGCGTTCCCAAAAGTCCAAAAGGTGAAGTACTCCGAAAACATGGCGACGCACACGATATTCTTGAACGAACGTTTCAGCATCAGCAGTACACTTTTTACAAGTCTCACGGCCGTGTGGATGACGCAATGAACATTGGGGGGATAAAAGTGAGTGCCGTGGAGATCGAAGCTGCCGTGATTGAACATCCAGTCGTTAATCAGGCCGCTGCGATTGCTGTACAAGCTACTGACGGACCCGAAAAGCTGGTGCTGTATCTGGTTCTTTCCGAAGAAGCCCACGAGGGATTGCGCAAAGAACTACAAAAGATTGTCTCGGATGAGTTGAATCCACTATTTCGTATTTCGGATTTACGTATAGTCGATAGCCTCCCGCGTACAGCATCCAATAAGGTTATGCGGCGCAGCTTACGGAAAATGTATCTGGAGGAACACGCTTAGCCGCCACGTCCTTCCATCACCACAAACGGTACGATGACTTCTTCTAAAGAGATTCCGCCATGCTGAAAGGTATCTTTGTAGTAGTTAACGTAATAGTTGTAGTTGTTGGGATAGGCAAAGAAGTAATCCTCGGCGGCAAATACATACGTACTCGAAAGGGAGCTTTTGGGCAAACCAAAATCTTCAGGTTTTTCGGCTGCCAGTACGTTTTTATCCTTGTAGCTGAGGTTTTTACCATGCTTGTAGCGTAGGTTAGTATTGGTGCTGCGGTCGCCTACAATCTTGTAGGGGCGTTTGGTGCGGATTGTGCCGTGATCAGTGGTGATGAT
>CAZNAK010000248.1:3641-4362 GCA_964570645.1 uncultured Cytophagales bacterium
CGTAGCATCTCAAAAAGTGAAGAGTGCAGAAACCAAGAGTGCGTCACCGACCGATAGGCGGCCTCATCAGGGGCAAGCTCCCGTATAATGGTAGTGTCGGTACGGGCATGAGAGAGCATATCCACAAAATTATAAACGATGGCAGTCAGGTCGTTATCCTGCAATTCCTTGAACTTTTCAACGAGTTTTTTTCCTTGTTCGTACTTGAGGATCTTATGGTAACTCATGTTGAGCTTACTCAGTCCTGCGCGTCGAAGCTGTTCTTCGAGCAGTTCCTTTTCAAAGTCGTTTTTCTTTCCCTCTTCGTTCTCACTGACCCAATATTGCGGATGTTTTTTGGAAATCGCTAAAGGTGTCATACCGCTAAAAATGGCATTTCGGGCAAAGGCCGTCGTTGTGGGAAGAATCGAATAATACGAATTTTCTTCTGCGATGCGGAAATATTTGCTCAAGGGGGTCTCCAAAATGCGCCATTGATCGAGCCGCAGGTTATCGATCAGGATGAAGAACACCGGTTTTTTGGTTTCGCGAAGCATGGGAAAGACCCATTTACCCATCAACTCATGGGAGAGCATCGGCCGTTCGTCCGAAGGGGCGGAGTTGAGCCAATAGGCGTAATTATCGCGGATAAATTTAAGGAAGTTGACATTAGCTTCGGTTTTCTGCATCTCCAAGACCTCCTTCATGCTTTTGTTTTCGGTCTTTTCGATTTCAATTTCCC
>CAZNAK010000249.1:0-4361 GCA_964570645.1 uncultured Cytophagales bacterium
GAGGAGTTTAACCGCTATTGCTCCGAGTTTTTCATCATTTATCGGCCCAAAGACATTGTTTCAGGAGATTTTTTCTGGTCCATTCGCCTTCCAAAAACGGCTAATCACCCTGAGTACTTTTTCTTGGCCGTAGTGGACTGTACAGGGCACGGCGTACCGGGCGCATTTATGAGTATGATCGGTTATACCGTTCTTAGCGAGATCGTCAGTCAGCTAAAAATGTACAAACCCGCAGACATTCTCACGCAACTAGATAAAGAAATCCGAACAGGACTGCGCCAAGAAGAAGAGGAAGCTAATCAGGATGGCATGGATGTGTGTTTGTATCGACTCGAAGAAAAAGAAAAAGGGACCTACGACGTGATCTTTTGTGGGGCTAAACGCTCGGTTTACTTAGTTAGAAAAGGACAGAAGAAGTTAGAGCGTCTCAGAGGAATCAACCGTTCCGTTGGCGGAAAAGAACGAAAGCGGCGAAAGCGTTCGTTTGAGGAGATTCACTTGCAGCTTCAAACCGGAGACAGTCTCTACCTATCCACGGATGGCTTTGCCGATCAAGCAGATGAAAAACTGGAGAAATTTGGATCACATCGGTTGCGTAATCTCATCACTGAACATGGAAATAAAACGATGGTAGAGCAGCACATTGTACTCGAAAGCGCGCTGGATGCACACCAAGGCAAAGCCGAGCAGCGAGACGACATTACACTAATCGGAGTACGCTTATGAAAAATATATTACGTTAAGACTGAAAAACAAACCTTAGAAACTCATGTACCAAAAACTACTCTTTGTGTTGATGTTTACCATAGGTTTTGGGCTACCAGTGATTCTTCTAGGGCAAACGGAGGAAGAACTCTATCAGTTTACGCTTCAAAATGCTATTCCAGAAAAAGAAATTACCACAGCGTCCAAATCTTCCGAGCGTGTGGAGGAAGCTCCGGGTATCGTTACGGTCGTTACGGCGGAGGAAATCAAACGCTTTGGTGCACTTTCTTTACTCCAGATTCTGGATCGGATGACAAGTATCTACATGCTTGGAACGCCTCTTCATCCTAACAACGTACTTTCGATGCGTGGTGATAACAGTGCTCATTACACGCAAAAAGTCCTGATCCTTTTGAATGGTCGCCCTGTTCGGGAGAGTCTGACAGGTGGTATTTTGATGCCACTTTACAATAGTTTTCCCGTGCATCGCATTGACCGCCTTGAGATTGTGCGTGGTCCCGGATCTGTATTGTACGGAACAGGTGCTTTTACGGGAGTCATCAACATTATCACCAAGAATGAGCAACCTACTGATGCGTACTTTACCTACGGAGGCTTTGAACGCCTTCAGGCGGGGGCTAATGCTGGGAAGACTTTCAAGAAAAGACATATCAGTGGAGGCATAAATCTTTTTCAAGAGCAGGGGTGGGATTTTACCACTACGGCTCAATTTGCCCCTGAAGACGCACAGGGTAATATCATTCGCACACCTGAAAATACACAAACTATTCAGATGGGACTGCAGGGTTTTGGGGCAAATGTTTCAGCGCAATACGGAAACTTTACCTTTGATGGATTTGTAGGTAGAAGTGACCAAGATGCTATGTTTTTTGTCGGACTTTGGCTTCCTAAACAAGTTATTTCAGGTACAGACACTACGGATAGTTATGTTCGATTTCGTAGCCAAAGTAGTTGGGCGTTCGGGGATTTAGGATATCGACTTGCACCGACCAAAAACTGGAACTTTGAAACACACTTCACCTACAACTATCAGCGACTACATGAAACCGATGAACCCGCAAATGATGACCGTGCACGAAGCTTTAGTTCAGACTTTTTGCTAGAAACAACGCATTACTTCAAGCTAAACAACAAGTTAGACCTCACACTTGGCGGTTTGGTAAATAGGCTGAATGGGAGTCAGGTTCTTCCACAACGCCAAAATGATGCGAACCCCTTAGGTTATGTCGAATACGACATTTACAACCTTAACCTTCCTCAGAACCCTGATCCTTTTCTTATTACGCCACGCTACAACGAGACACAATACTCACTTTACGGACAACTGAGCTATCGCCCTACGGAGGAATTACGCTTGATCCTTGGCGGACAATACAATAAAGTGCCACTAATTTTAGGAGATTTTGTACCGCGTTTGGCGATCATTTATAATTACAATCCACTTTGGGGAGGAAAGCTACTCCTCGGACAGGCTTTCCGTTCAGCCGCTGCTACGGAGCGTACCATAGATTTCTTTCCTATCATTCTGGGCACACCTGACCTACTACCTGAGAAAGTAACTACCTTCGAGGCACAGGTATTCCATAACAGTTTAAGCCGTCGATTTCGTATGGCACTGACGGGGTTTTATTCGCGCCAGCGTAACCTAATTTCGATTGTACCCGATGAAGATTATTTTCTTTCCGGTATCTATCGGAACACAGGAAATCGAGAGTCCGTAGGAGTAGAGGTGGAGTCGTTTTGGCAAATTAGCCAACAGTGGCTGGCTACATTTTCAGCGACTTATCAACAAAATCAACAGTCATTTACTGCTATCCAGTCTGATAGTCTTAATCAACAGATTACCCAAGAAGTCAAGGTAGATAACATCACAGGAATGCCCGAATTGATGGCAAAAATTGGGCTAAGCTATACCCCTGTCCCGAATATCACTCTGGGTTTATTCAATAGCTTTTTTCTAGGAAATGATTTTGCACCTGTAAGTTATCGTAATCAACAAGGGCAGGAAGAACTACTTTTTGCACGAAGGGCTGTCAATGCAGAGATTGAGTCAGTAAACTGGCTGACCTTCCAAGCAGATTTTACCTTGGAAAAGGTATTTGGAGGCAGCCTTAGCTTGAGTTTTTACGGAGAGAATTTACTCGATCAGGAAGTAAATCTCCCTGAATATACTGTACAAGCGGTAAACACCTTACCTGGTCGCGGCGGTAGAACGGTGTATCTTTCATTAAAATATCAGTTTTAAACGCAAGCGGAAAAGTAACAATCAAGCAAAAAAGCCCAGCCCTGAAAAAGAGCTAAGCTTTTATGTTAATGAGTCCTTTTCCATGAGGATATGGTGTGCTTCTAAAAAGTCTGCTTCCTTTTCGGGTGAGAAAGTGTCTAGCTTTTGATAGCCCTCTAAAGCGTTCTGTGCCTCTTGGATGTCTTTTACGGGACCTAGAACGCGCTTCCCCTCCAGAAGAGCCATTACCTGCTCTTCTGTGAGTGTATTCACCTCGATAGCGAGTGAGGCACGAATGCTTCGGATTTGATGCTTTTTGCGCAGTCGGGGGGGCAGGCGGGTTTACATGGTAAGCACGTACCTCTCCGAGTCGCTCAGAGATAAAGGCGACGTAATGGAGAATTTTAGGTGTAAGCTGGTAGGGCGGCTGCATGATAGTATCATTTGATACTATCAAAGGTGGTGTATCTTTTCTTTACGTCCAAAAAGCGTTCGGAATTTTTTGATCGTGAGACCTTGTAAAGCACTCGAACCCTTTGCAGGGTTTCAATCCTTATTGTGTTGGAAGTCAGTGAGTAAGGCAGTCCGCTTCGTTGGTGGTAAGCGTCTCTCTAAGTTTCAATCCTTATTGTGTTGGAAGTCAGTGAGTAAGTACACTCCTAATCCGTTTCGGCTGACTCCAGTGTTAATGTTTCAATCCTTATTGTGTTGGAAGTCAGTGAGTAAGCCAAAATTCTACAACCGGGTGAGCTATCAGGTGCGGTTTCAATCCTTATTGTGTTGGAAGTCAGTGAGTAAGGCGATGCTAGGCAATATGAGGGCGCTTAAAGAGCTGTTTCAATCCTTATTGTGTTGGAAGTCAGTGAGTAAGATTACCTATACTTAGACTTTCAAAATGGACTATCTAAGTTTCAATCCTTATTGTGTTGGAAGTCAGTGAGTAAGAAGATGTCTTCCGAGGTGACTGGGAAGAAGGTCAGGAGTTTCAATCCTTATTGTGTTGGAAGTCAGTGAGTAAGTATTTCCAACATCTTTTTTTTGGTAATCTCTTAACTTGTTTCAATCCTTATTGTGTTGGAAGTCAGTGAGTAAGCGTAGTCCTTCTCTTCCATATTTATGTTATACGTAATGTTTCAATCCTTATTGTGTTGGAAGTCAGTGAGTAAGATTTGAAGCGCTTATTTTTTGTGTGGATTGAATTTAAGTTTCAATCCTTATTGTGTTGGAAGTCAGTGAGTAAGCTGGGATACGCATCGGTTCCAAGTCTCTCGTATCCAGGTTTCAATCCTTATTGTGTTGGAAGTCAGTGAGTAAGATTACGACTATTTCTACCACCACCTAAACCAACTCGTTTCAATCCTTATTGTGTTGGAAGTCAGTGAGTAAGGGAAGCTGCAAACACGCATCTACT
>CAZNAK010000250.1:0-4356 GCA_964570645.1 uncultured Cytophagales bacterium
CGTTTATGCAGGACGGGGTAAAAGCGACCGCGAAGAACGTGCCGCTGAGGTGCTCACGAGCGTCGGTTTGGGTGACCGCTTGTACCACAAACCCAACGAGCTTTCGGGCGGACAACGCCAACGGGTCGCCATTGCTAGAGCTTTGGTGAATGATCCTAGTATCATCCTTGCCGACGAGCCTACGGGTAACTTGGATACCAAAACCTCTTACGAAATCATGGATTTATTTGAAGAACTCCATGAGCGTGGTAACTCTATCATCATGGTTACGCACGAAGACGACATCGCGCAGCATGCACAGCGTATTATCCGCCTACGCGACGGTTTGGTAGAGAAAGACGAAATTAATGAAGATTATAAGTCGGCACGAGAAGCCTTTCAGGCTTATCAAAAATTTGAGAAAGAAAAGGGGGAATAAGCAAAAGCGTTTATAAGTAGCTAATTTCCCATCCTCATAATTGTACTATTCCTATATATTATTTCAGCCGAAGAAGATTGCAGACTTACAACGACCTTTACACGATTGTCAAAAGGTTGTTTGACATATATGAGGAATCTTCAGGAAGCATAAAGAATACACGCGATGACAACGAGAAACACCACAAACACTAAACCTCTACCCGTTTAAGGTAGAGGTTTGATTTGACAGCTTTGGTGTATGTTGTAACCCTAAAAATTTACCGAAAACTCTCCGCTCGTGACGGTTCGTGTGCCTGCAGTATTGTCCTGCGTCGCTCCTCCTACAAACTGAAATGTACCACTTACTCTAGTTTCTGAAAACTCGGTAATATCTACTGTTCCTGAGTTTCCGATAGAGTTAAATGCCTCCGAATCCGTACCTTGGTTGTTATAGACAACCGCAAGGCTTGCACTACTCAAATTTGTGATAGTTGATCCGTCCACAGCAATCGTACCTGTGCCCGTCATGCCAGGTAAGTTGAGCGAAATGGTGCTTGAAACACCTTCGCCTTCCGTGGATAAACCCACAGCGCGTTTGTACCGCCTGTGTTAATTGAGGTCGCCCCAACGCTCACATTGGCATTCCATGAACTGCCTTCGACAGTCGCGGTCATCGTGCCAGCACTGTTTGGATTCATATTATCCTCCTCGTCGTTGCTACCGCAGCTAGGCAGACCAAAAAGAAGAGAAACAAGAAGTAATAAACTAATTTTTGAAAGTTTTATGCGTAAAGTGATTTATGTTGAAGAATACTTTTTACAAAGTTCTCACATATTTCACTTTCATTTTATCCCTATTTTAGGGGCTATTTCAAGAAAATACAGGGAAAATCATACAAATGGAGCGGGTACAGGCATAAGCCTGCACCAACTGAGGAACCCAAAAGTACAATCATCATATCCGCCCGCCTGCTTCCTCTACACTCCAAATCCACTCGTGGTAAATAACCCATATCGTAATCCTATTTTCCCCATAAAAACTGGTTATCACATGAATGCAAGTTTCTATATAATTTTGCAAATAAATAGTTCTACAAAATTGTTTTTGGCAGGAATGCCTTTAACCAAACCGTATCATTCGCTCATGCAGGTAAGTATTATTTTTGAGCGCGAATGAGTGCTTTCAAGATAGTCCAAGATTGCATTTTAGAGTAATCCTTCGTAATCTAGTAGTATGATAGTCTCATACACGTATTTTAATTTTCGATTTCGCTTTCTTGATGCGCGTGGAAAACCCAAGGGAAGGAAGCGTCTTTCTGGAGTGGTCAACAATGATGGTCTCCTAATCGAAGATGGCATGCTGTATTTCGACGATATCGAGCGGATTACATGGGAAAATGACAACCAAATGGTGGTATTGCTGATGCCCTACATCTCGACAAGCGCACTCATAACGGAAAACAAGCTTCCTAACAGCTACACCATTATACTTGATACCCGCGAAAGCGAGTTAGGAAATCTCAAAACGACACTCAATAAATACTTCACGTACGCAAGAATGATGCGGGAAAGACGTAAACTGGAACGCCTCAATAAGTTGGATGCGTTTCGTACCAAAGAATGCCCCAACTGCCAGTCAACCCTAGACTTATCAGGCTTTCCAGAGACGAAATACCTTTACTGCCGCTACTGTGAGACCATTTTCTCGGATATGGGTAATATTATTCCGCACATGGATCGATATCGCCCCTGCCCTGAGTGTCAGTATTTTGGGCATGTCCAAGAGTTTCGCGACGTACGCTTTTACTTTTACGGCAAAAAATACGGTAGTGAAACACGCTACGAGTCGTTCACGAGCTGTGATACTTGCGCCCAGCGTAGGTACAAGGAAGCAGCACTAAAGAACCTTGGCTATCTAGTCGCTTTCCCCTCGTCTTTGCTTTTACGCCATCAGTACAAGTCTGGTCAGCACGCTGATTTCAAACGCCTTACCCAAGCTAACCGAGCGGCACAAGAGGGCGACCTTGATGCGGCGATGCAAGAATATGATTTGATTCTACTCCAACATAAATATCACCCCGGTATACTCTACAATAAAGCGCGTGCTTATCTGATGGCAGGTGAAGTGAAGGGCAATAAAAAAGAGATGGCAACCGCCGCCGCAAAAATACTTTCGGTATGCTTGCAGTCCTGTGCCAACTACGAACCCGCTATTTACCTCATGGAAAGCTACGATGAGGCTGAGTATTACAGCTTTAAAATTCCGAAAGTAAAAGTCGATGCTAGCAAGAAGACTTATAAAGATATAGAATAAATCGCCCTAAAAAACTTTAATCCTTCGGCATCCCAACGGCAAATTGATATTTTTGAACCTATGAAAATGCGTACGCACTTCGCAGTCTTTATGATCTGGACTTTAGGGGGCTTCTCCCTTTGTGGGCAAGGAACGATCCCAGAGGGTAGCTTTATTGAGGAAACCATCAAAGTTGGTGAGCCGCTGCATTATGTTTTGCGCTACATACATGCTCCCGAAGACCGCCTTTTATTCCCCGACTCCAGTTTTTTTCTTAAAGATTCTACCTTTGAGTGGACGGAAACACGCGCCTTTCCAACCCGTACATACGCCAATTTAAGTACAGACTCTGTTATTTATACCCTACGAACATTCGCCTTAGACACCTTCCAAAACCTGCAAGTTCCCGTTTATCGAATCACGGATCGGGGTGATACGCAAAAAATATATCCTGAACCCGCAGAGGTCGAGTTGCGTTATGCGCTCACGTCTATGGATACTTTGCAGCGTGCCGCACAGGGTAATATCGCGGAGTACCTCAAAACGGACACCCGCTTTACCAAAGTTCCGCTAGAATTTAACTATCCCTATTTTTACATTGGAGCAGTCGTATTGCTGGTAGTTGCCGTTGGACTACTCCTTATTTTCGGAAAGCCTGTCCGAAAATACTTTAAGGCACAACGTACCAAACGCTCCTACCAAAAGTTTGTCACTGACTATAATCAAACGCTGGCACAAGGGGCGGACAGTCACACAACCGAGCGCGCACTTGTTCTTTGGAAAAGCTACCTCGAAAAGCTCAGAGATCAGCCTTACTCCAGCTTTACGGGTAAGGAAATTGCACGCCTGCACCCTGAGGCAGAACTCGCCGAGCCGCTGCGCGATGCTGATCGTGCTATTTATGGCGGTAAAGTGAATGGTCAGACAGAAAAATCGCTTGAAAAATTAAGAGAATATGCAAAATCTGCTTTTCAGGAACGCCTAAACAACCTCAAAAATGCTTGATTGGTTCTCATTACATTGGTTCTCAAAAGCTCGCTGGGAAAGCTATGATTGGGGCAATCCACTCCTGAAAGAATGGTGGTTTATCGCCGCCGTACTGGCCTTGGTGTGGGTCCTTCGCTGGGGGCTTTGGAAGCTCAAAAACCGTCAACGTCTTGAAATTGCGCTCTCAAAGGGTACTCTGCGCGACGACTGGATCAGTCACCTACGACATATTCCAAAAGTTTTCTTCAGCCTCTTTATTGCCCTTATTCTTGTTGCCCTTGCACGTCCACAGACTACGAACGAACGCGTGGAACAGTGGTCAGAGGGGATTGACATCTGTTTGGTCTTGGATATCTCAGGCTCCATGCAAATCCAAGATTTGAAGCCCAACCGCTTAGAAGCTGCCAAAAAGGTGGCGCGTGAGTTCATCGAGGGACGTTTTCAGGATCGAATTGGGTTAGTTGTATTCTCGGGAGACGCTTACTCGCTCTCTCCACTGACCACAGATTACGACTTGCTGTTCGGCTACATCGAAAATATTAACTTTAACATGATCCAGACTGGCGGCACCGCGATTGGAAGCGCGTTAGGTGTGGCGACAAACCGAATGCGAGAGCAAGAGTCAGACTCCCGTGTCGTAATTCTGCTGAGTGACGGCGAAAATACTGCGGGAAGCAT
>CAZNAK010000251.1:0-4354 GCA_964570645.1 uncultured Cytophagales bacterium
ATTGTGGTAGAAGAAGGATAGAATCGCTAAGTTGCGTTATAGAGCTTGGCAGAACAAATTTGATGCTGGCTTTTTTGTGGAAAAGTGAGAGATATAATTGGGCTTTTAATTCTTTGCGTGATCATCAAAATGTCCTGTCAAAGGCATTGAGTTTGATTGTGTGTTGTCCAAGTACCGAAAAAGGTAACGTTAGCGCATAAAAAATTGAATCAGAGTAATTTTAAGACAAATAATCTTACACAAATCTGGCAATCTTTTATCCATGTAACAGAAACCAAATCAGATAAAGCGATGCGAAACATAATTTTTGGTGTATTGATTTTAGTTTTAGGGCCGTTTTTGACGAGTTGCGGTATTGTACGTCCTGGAGAAGTAGGCGTAAAACAGCGTTTTGGGAAGATTATTGGAAAAGAGCGCCCTCCGGGAATGTATTTTCATAATCCTTTTTTTAGCCGAATTAACAGAGTTCCTATCAGGATACTCAATATGTAAGCCTCCCTAAACTCACTTCCTACCAAAGAAGGGTTGAGTCTCAGTTGTGACTTAGCGGTGTTGTTTCATATTGAACCTGAGTACGCCGTGGAGATCGTTGAAACGGTGGGGGTAGCTAACGGAGAACCCATTATCCGGAGTGTACTCCGCTCTGCTACGGCTGACACGTAACGGCGCGATTTCTTGCCAAAGACCTTCATACAGCAGAACGAGCCAAGCTCGAAGATGCCATTGCAAAGCGGATAAGAGACTTACTCTCTGATCGAGGTTTTGTTGTTGAGGCGATTCTGCTCAAAAGTGTCAACTTACCTCCTCAGCTTTCACGAGCGATCGAAGCCAAGCTCGAAGCCGAGCAACAAGCGCAAACGATGCAGCATTGATCGGGAGCGTCAGGAGGCAGAGCGAATGAAGATAGAGGCAGCAGCTATACGAGATGCTCAAAAAATAATTTCAGAAGGATCAAATGAACTCATCATTCGCTATCAGAGTATTGAGGCATTTAAAGAGTTATCAAAGTCGAATAACACAAAAGTGATTGTTACGGACGGTAAAGCTCCGTTTTTGATTGATGAGTAAGGCATAAACGATGAGCTTTCTTACTGATTACACGGTAGGTAAGCTTATAATCTTTCTTCAAAAAGCGTATCTTGTCAGAATGATACATTCAATAGATCAATTAGATTTATCAAAGACGTATTCTTATGCCGACTACCTGACCTGGCAGTTTGAAGAGATGGTGGAGCTTATTCGTGGCAAAGTATTTAGGATATCACCTGCTCCAAATCGAAAGCATCAGGAAATTTCCATGAATACAACACGGGCTTTACTCCCCATATTGAATAAAACACCTACTTGTAAAATCTACACTGCACCATTTGATGTACGTTTGTGCGATCGTCGTAAATCTGCGCAGTCCGACAGCGAAGTTTTTACTGTCGTCCAGCCTGACATATGCATTGTTTGTGATCGTAGTAAACTTGACGAACAAGGCTGCAATGGTGCGCCAGAACTTGTGGTAGAAATCCTGTCAAAAGGTAATTCTAAACGCGAGGTAAACTTGAAGTATGAATTATATGAAGAGTCAGGCGTACGTGAGTATTGGGTGGTTTATCCTTATGAGTATGTTTTACAGCAGTTTGTGCTAAACGAACATGGGAAGTACGATCTCAAAGGTATTTTTGCCGAAGATATGGCTTTTAAGGTATCTATTTTTCCAGCGCTTGAAGTATCTCTAAAGGACGTTTTCCATGACTTGGATTGAGTAAGTTCGGTGAGGCTTAGCTTATGGTGCGAACCACTGAAGGGGTATCCACTTCCAAAACAGCCGTTTGTTGAGCTTCGTTTTCAGGAAGCTTGTATTTTTGCCTTTCTACCACCTTACGTTTTCTATGCCACTCGTATCCAAACCTTTCCGCCCTACTTTACCCTTTCAAAATGGTCATGTTTCTACACTGTATCCTTATTTTACCCGCAAACACGACCTACAACCCTACGAACGCGAACGCCTAGAGCTTGACGATGGCGACTTCATGGACCTAGATCATATACCCAACAAAAGCGATATTTGTGTAATTATTACGCATGGACTTGAGGGAAGTTCGGAGTCGCAGTATGTCAGGGGGATGGCAAAAGCAATTTATGAGCGTGGCTTTCATATGACTGCATTAAATTTACGCGGATGCAGCGGCGTATCGAATCGCTTAAAAATTTCGTATCATAGCGGAAAAACAGACGATCTTCATCGTGTGATTATTCATCAAGCCGAAAAGTTCCCCGTAATTTTACTGGTAGGCTTTAGCTTGGGAGGAAATCTAACCTTAAAATACATGGGGCAATACGCTCAGACGATGCCCAAAGCCTTGAAAGCAGGCGTTGCAATTTCTGCCCCTTGTAATCTCTGGGACTGCGTTCAACACATGGATGCAGGTCGAATATACATGCCTTGGTTGTTGGCTTCTTTAAAGCAAAAAGCAAAAAAACGCCTAACGGAAATGCCTGAAGGAACCTACACGTTTACAAAAGCTGAGGTGGAAAAGGTGAAAAGCTTCAAGGAGTTCGACGACCTTTGTACAGCACCTATTCACGGCTTTGACTCGGCATTGGACTACTACGAGAAAAGTCAATCCCTGCGATTTCTTCCCCAAATAGCGCGTCCCACCCTACTTATCAACGCACTCGATGATCCATTTTTGAGTAATGGCTGTTATCCTCGCACCGCAGGCGACAAAAGTAAATCCTTTTATTACCTAGAGACCAAGTATGGCGGTCATGTAAGTTATGCTACGGATTTCAGACGTTCGGGAGAACATTGGCACGAAACACAAACTATTGCGTTTTTTCAAGCTCTTGATATTCTATCTTGCTAAGTTCTAGTTCTTGGGCAGCTCGCCCCAAGGAAGGGCGTAGCAAGATGAAAAACGCACCTACAATCAGGCCGCCGCCCCAAAAGAAAATATTTCCTGTGAGTAAATAAGCCATGAGTGCTAAAATGACCGGCATCTCCATGATGCTAAAGCGAGCAATGGTAGCAGAGCGGTAGGCCTTCATTTTTTCTACTAAGGTGCTTTTTCTAGTTGTCGTTTTGCGTAGTAAAGAATTAAAAATAATACGGCTTCCCATCAGTCCTCCAAAAAGAGCCACTGGAACAAGTACAGTAAACGTGGATTCAAGGTCTTGATTTCGGGGTGCAAGGTCGTTTTGGTTAAGGAAGTAAGTCGCGGCTGCCAGAACAACTTGCCCGCCCAACAGAGCCAAGTGGATGAGTTGTAAGGTCTTGATCATGATGTGATTATTTTCTGGTTTTGTCAAGACAACGTTTAAAACAATCGTTTTGTGCGAAAAGATAAAAAAAAACAAGCAGCTTAAGCCAAGGAGAGCCAACGCATAAAACTAATGGATCAAATGCTCTTTGGAAGTGAAAAGGTAAAAAAATCTTGTACGGTGCAAATGATCTTTCTAGCTTTGCACAATTTTGTGCTTACATTAAAAAGACCATTTTTATGATCATGCCACTCACTTCTACTCACCATCCTGCTGTTCTTATCCTTGAAGACGGTTCGCGGTTTGAAGGTTTTGCCATCGGAAAGCGAGGAACTGCAGGAGGCGAAATTTGCTTCAACACGGGTATGACGGGGTATCAGGAAATTTATACTGACCCTTCTTACTTTGGACAGATCATCGTTAATACACACTCCCACATCGGGAATTACGGTGCGCTAGACATAGAAACAGAGTCTAACAGAGCCATGGTAAAGGGAATTGTTGTACGAAACTTTTCGCAGATTTTTTCACGAAAAACAGGGGACTCGTCCTTGCAAGATTACTTAGTTCGTGAGGGCGTTGTCGGAATTTCTAACATCGACACCCGGCGTTTAGTCCGTTTGATCCGCGAAAAGGGAGCAATGAATGCCTTGATTTCTTCGGAGGACCTTAGCGACGAAGAGCTAAAAGCACGTTTGGAAGCCATACCAGCCATGGATGGGCTGGAGCTGTCTTCTAAAGTGACAACAAAGACAAGCTATGTTTTAGGTAATGAACTGAACGCTGAATACCGCATTGCTGTCCTAGACTTAGGCATAAAAAAGAGTATTTTGAAGAACTTCTTACATCGAAATTGCTGCTGTAAAGTTTTTCCTGCCCATACATCTTACACAGAAATGAAGGAATGGCAGCCAGATGGCTTCTTTATCTCGAACGGACCAGGCGATCCCTCTGCGATGGGTTATGCAGTAAAAACGGTAAAAGACATCTTGGCGGATAACCAGCCGCTATTTGGGATTTGTTTGGGACACCAAATCTTGGCACTAGCCGTAGGCTTGGAAACCGTTAAGATGCACCACGGGCATCGTGGGTTGAACCACCC
>CAZNAK010000252.1:0-4353 GCA_964570645.1 uncultured Cytophagales bacterium
AAAGAGGTGGATTGGAGCATCTTGATGAAAGATATTTTGGTAGCGTACTGTCGGGTGAGCTTTCTGGGAAACCAAGCATTGAACTACCCCGCTGTCCCGATAGGAGGACACATAAAAAACGAAGACACATTTGGGCAAATTGAAAAATCAATTCTGCGCCTGACTACGCTCATCGAGAAGAGTAACTCCCCAGGGGAAGTGTTTGAGACTACCTCGCTGAACTTCTTCCTTCAAAGTTCAAACTATCTCGAAACCATTGCTACCCTACGCGCTACCCGATTTCTCTTCCTACAACTCTCCAAAATCTACGGGCTTGAGCCACAAGTACCGTTTATTCATGCGATTATTCAAGGGATAGATGAGAAAGATAAAACGCAAAACTTGATCTCTAACACTACTCAGGCAATGGCGGCGATTTTGGGCGGAGTAAATGCACTGACCCTCATGCCCCATGACAGCGATCAAAACTTTTCTAACCGTATCGCCCGCAATGTCTCGAATATGCTCCGCGAGGAATCTTACTTTGAGAAAGTAGCCGATCCTGTGGCGGGGTCGTATTATTTGGAAAAGCTTACGGATAAAATTGCCCGTGCGGCTTGGGAGAAATTTCAGAAACTATATACCACTTATGGACGCGATTGATAAAGACTGGGAAGACCTCGTCCGTGAGGTAGAGAATCGGTTGGGGGTAGAGGAAAAGGAAGACTGGCTCGCCAACCGCAAACTTTTATTGAAGCGATTTCGGAATTTGCTGACGCTGAAACTCAAAAAAGCCGTCGTCAAGAAGCCCAAACGGGCTACCTTACTCAACGACAAGAGTAACTATCGGGACTTATCCGAGGCGGAAATGTTCAAAATCATGGATAATGTCCGTGTGCATGGCAAATATGAGTTTGATCTTAGAACTTTACAGAGCAGTCTGGGAATTGGGGAACAGCAGCGACACATTCAGGCACGTACCCAGAATGCCTTCGCGCTGTTCTGTGACTTCGACTCCTACATCGACTTTATCAACCAAAAGAATATGCGCCCTGCTCCTGCAAAGCCTTCCGATGATCAATTTAAGCAGCAGGTATTTTTGAATTTTCAGAATCGCTTCGTGGAAATACAAAAAGATTGGAGCGTAGATGTAAACCGTGCCAACTGGCAGCCCTCCGACAAGGAAAAACGCGCCATTGAGCGGTATTGGTACTTGGTATTTGATGAGTGGAATTTTTGTACCCAGCTCAACCCACAACTGCGCGAACTTTGGGAGAAACACTACAAACGCGGTGTACGTGGTGCCTTCCAAAACCCGCACTTCAGGGCACGACTTGAATATCTGTTACAGCTAGATATGGTCAAGTGCGAGTTCCCGGAAGTTTTCAAGTCCCAACTTGACGATTTATGTTTTATGGCTACGGGAGATAAACTAAATGTAGTTTCACGATAAGTCCCATTAAGTCCAAAGCTTGGTTTTAAGGCTTCTTGGCTTATCCTCCGTAGTCGTCGTAGCCTCCGCCACCACGGCCGCCTCTGCTCGGTTTTTTCTTCTGGTTGATTCGGTAAATAAACGAGAAGGTAAACTGACGCTCTCGCCACTGAAACTCACTGTCAGAGGTGAAGAAAGGCGTTTGAGTGAACGACATTCGTCTTCTGGAATTAAATACATCTCTAGCACTAAGAGCAACGGTAGCTTTTTCCTTCAAAATATCCTTACTGAAAGCCAGGTCTAGGGAGAAGATACCTTTGGTTCTGGTTTGGGCGTTCTCTCTTGGGCCGCGGTAAAAGGCGTTCGTTTGCCAGTCAACCTTGCCGGGTAAGCTTATTTTGGAGCTAAACCGCGCGAACCAACTAGTATTTCTTGCGCCAAAGTCAACTTCATTAAACACCCCTTCTTTATCAAATTGGAAGAAATTAAAACTACCGCTCAAGCGTATCCAGCGTTCTGGATTATAGATCAAGCCTAGCTCGGCGCCGATTCGCTCGTTTGTAGAAAGGTTAATTGGGATGCTTCGGATCAGGGCAATACCATCGCTGGTTACCTCACCCGTCTGCTCCCGAATCCACTCAAAGGAGTTCGTTTCCACCTGATAATACACCGACGAGGTCAGTGTCAGATCTTCCCAGCTTTTGAGGTAGCCGAGTTCCATCGCACTGGCAAAGGCAGGGTCGAGGTCGGGATTACCCTGAAAAATATTTGTTCGGCTCGACCGAGAAGGGAACGGATTGATATACCAACTGCGTGGGCGGTTGATTCTGCGGTTGTAGCCTAATGTGAAATTCTCAGTTTCGCTGATTTCAAAGGTAAGGTTGATGGTCGGGAACAGCCCTAGATAGTTTTTATCGAAGTCAAGATCTACGTCATCGCCTATAATTTCCTGCAAGGCCTCTGGATCTACCCCTGTTACATTTCCTTTTAATCTTGTATTCTCTAATCGTAAACCAAGCAAATACGAGAATTTCCCGTGCTTATTGCCATACTGTGTGTACACGGCCTGTATGATTTGATCAAATATAAAACGGTTTGTCAGCCCTGCGTTCTCTACAAACTCTCCCGTTTCTGTGTTAAGCTCTTCCAAGAAGAAATCGTTATCTGTTTGCTCCCAATTCCCTCGATAACCTGCTTCAAACTGTGCCTCTCCTATCGGTAGGACGTAATCTACTTGGGCAAGAAACTCATTTTGTAATTCCGCTTCGTTGATATTCTCGCTGGCAACAATAGCTTGGTTAGGAAAAGTATTTTCTTCCAGAATGGTCGTGGGCTTAATCTCCTCATCATACGAATATTGCAGATCAGCGGTAAGCTTATGCCCTTTGTCGTTGAGGTCGTTGTTATAGCTTAACGAAAACTGATAACTCAACTCCTCTTCAATTTCTTCTTCAGTTCTTACGGTTCTACTGTCCACTTCACTAGAGATAAACCGAGTATTATCGTTTGTCGTGACATCTTTTCCGTCGTTGATTCTACCAAAAGCACTGGCAGTGAGGGAAGAGTTATCGTTGATAAAATACTCAATACCTGTGTTGAGGTTAAAGCTGCTATTTCTGCGCTGCATATCACGGTCTTCGATGATTCTATCGAAGGTTCCATCCACATAAGTATTATCGAAAAAGCCATTTCCGGGAGGAGTGCGGTATGAGTATCCGATGGTATTGAAGAAGTTAAACTTTCTTTTTCGCCAGTTCAGATTAGACGTAAAATTGGCTGCGTCGGGGAAACCTCCCCCCACGTTGATCAGTCCGTTAAAGCCTCGCGTTTTTTCTTTTTTCAGGATGATATTCAAGATACCTGCCGTACCTTCCGCGTCGTAGCGGGCTGACGGACTGGTAATCACTTCCACTTTCTCGATGGCATCGGCGGGAAGCTGACGTAGTGCCTCGGTGGAGCCAAAGCCTGCAATAGCTGAGGGTCTGCCGTTGATCAAAATACGCACATTGTTGTTCCCTCGCAGTGCAATCGCGCCGTCCACATCCACGGTGACCGACGGAATATTTCCCAACGCATCACTGACCGTACCGCCACTGTTGGTGAGATCTTGCCCAATATTATAGATTTTTTTATCTAAACGAACCTCTACGGTCGTTCGCTCTGACTCAATAACTAATTCGTCTAGCTCGGTTGCGTTAACGGAAAGTTTTATCTCGCCTAAATTACGGGACTTATTTAACTCCTGATTTTTTAGCTCGTAAGGTTGGTAAGCAATGAACTCCACGCTAATATCATAAACGCCGGGTTCAACTTTTACTCTAAAGTTTCCTTCCATGTTCGTTACGCCGCCCGAAACTTCTTTGAGGCTATCGAGTGGGCGCAGTACTAGCGTGGCGTACTCCATAGGCTCGCCCGTATCCTGATCGATTACTTTTCCAGTGATCGTGATCTGCTTGGACTGTCCAAGTACGGTAACCGTAGAGAGGATGAATAAGAAGGCAAGTAGGGTATAACTTTTAACCATAATAGCTTTATCTGAAAAATACTTTTGTTAGCAAACTCTGAATACAAGGCTTATGTTTTTCGGGGAAGCGTTATGTGGCGAAAGCTAACACTTTAATAACTGTATTTCTGAAAACATAAAATTATAAAAAGTGAAGTTTTATCTTCTCGAGTAGAGGATTGGTGTATCGCTGTGCGGTTTTGTACTTTCGGTAAACTACTGCTAGTTTTGAGGTGATTCGGTACAAAAGTTAAATGCAGAAACGTACTCATGTGCAAATTCGCTCGTAAAAAGTTAACTTGCATCTCAAAATAAACTTATATCCAATGCCAAACATTGACATTACAGGAAAAATCATTAAAAAATTCGATACGAAGGTAATCTCAGACCGCTTCTCAAAGCGCGAGTTTGTCCTTCACGTAGATGAAAAATACCCGCA
>CAZNAK010000253.1:0-4344 GCA_964570645.1 uncultured Cytophagales bacterium
AGGGCTTTAGATTGGGCACCCTGTGAGTCAAAAATAAGCCCGATCTGATTATGAATATCTGCTTGTTCTTCTAGGTTTCCGAGCCGCTCGTAATAGAGTAGAGCTTGCCGAAAAGCAGGTAGTGCTTCGGCATAGTTTTTTTCATCACGATTAAAGATACCCAGTTTATAATAAGATATGGCTAAACCTTCTGTATTCTGTGATTGCTTGGCTAACCTGAGTGCCCTTTCGAGGTATGACTTTGAGTTCTGTCGGTCAGTGAGCCAGTTAGCGGTGGCAAGGCGATTGAGAGTTTGGATGCGGGCAGTTTCGCTTAGGTTTCGCTGAAGTACGCTTTTTAGGCTATCAATGTCATATATGTCGTTTCCAAGAGCCGTATGTGTTAAGAGCAGAGCAAGGACTAGCCCAAAAATAGCACGTAACATATCATTTTAGAGATAGGTGAATAGGTAGATTGTAAAAACAAAGGTAATGGATTATTTCTACTTCACACGATTTATCCAGAAGACACCGCCCAAAATAACCCCGATGGCTACAAGTTGATAAGCGTTCAAGGTTTCATCGTCAAGAATGCCCCAAAAAATAGCTACAATGGGTATCAAATACGTAACGACGGCGGCAAAAACAGGGGATTTAACTTTGATGAGGGTATTAAAAATTACGAGTGCGAACGCAGTGCCGACGATGGCCAGAATACTGATATATCCTAAGGCTAACCACCCCTCAGGGTGAGTTCGAACTACCTCCGCAAAATCTGAAAATACTAAGTAACCACCTGCCACGGGCAGCATAGTCAGAAAGGCCAAAGATGCTACGGCAACGGCTCGCAGTTCGTGGAGACGATATTTAATGAGGTTGGCACTGACTCCATAGCACAGCGTGGCTAACAAAACGTAAATCGCGTACGTATTTGCTGAAAAACCTTCATTTTTTTGATCCGCCAAAACAGCCAAAGCAACCGCACCTCCAAAGGCGAGTAGTAAGCCCCAGGTTTTGTTTCGGATAAAGGGTTGCCCGAAAACAAAAACGCCAATCAGCATGACGTTTAGAGGGGTAAGGGCATTTAGTACTCCTGTCACTGAGCTTGAAAGCTGGGTTTCGGCTTTAGCAAAAAGATAGGCAGGAATCAGGTTGCCTAAAAGCCCTACGACCAACAAAAAACGCCACTGCGTACCTGATAGTCCCCTGAGGTTTTTGATCGCAAAGGGCAGCAAAGCTAAGCCTGCAATCGTTACGCGCAGGTTCCCGACGACCTCTGGCGAATAGACTTCCACGCCGCGTTTGATGAGAATAAATGAGCTTCCCCAGATCAGCGAAAGCGCGACAAGTCCGCTCCAAGCCAGCGCATCGTCAGAAAGGTTGATTTTATTTTTCATCATCAGGAAGAGCCTCCTACAAACTGGTTGACGAGCGTAAGCATTTCCTCTGGCTTCTCGGCATGAACCCAATGTCCCGCTTCGAGTGTTTCGAGATGGGAGTTGGGAAAGAGTGCTTTGACGACCGGAATACTTTCGTCCAGCACATAATTAGATCGACGACCGCGAATAAAAAGCGCATCGGTCTGGATAGCGGTGTTTGACACAATGGGAACACTGATCGTACTTAGGTTCTCTTCCAGAATATCAAGGTTCATGCGCCAAGCGAGAGATTTTTCAGGGGTTCGGTAAAGGTTTTTGAGTAGAAACATCCGAACATCCGCCTCAGGGACGTGTTCAGCAAGCTGTTTGTCAGCTTGACCACGGCTCTTTACCCGATCAAACTTGATACTTTGAAGCCCTTTAAAAATTTGGTCGTGATGAATTTTGTACTGTACAGGTGCAATGTCCACCACGATCAGCTTTTTGACAAAGTGCGCGTATTTTGTCGTAAATTCCATGGCTGTTTTTCCGCCCATCGAGTGCCCGAGTAGGTTTACGTCGTGCAAGTTATGTGTTTGTACGAACTCCAAAAGGTCTTCTGCCATTGCTGCATAACTATGTTCGTGGGTATGAGGTGAGCGTCCATGGTTACGTTGGTCGATCAGATAAACCTGGTAGCTTTCTGCCCACTGTCTGCCTAATGACATCCAGTTATCAAGTGAGCCTAGCAGTCCGTGAAGAATTAAAAGTGGTTTTCCTGTAGCTCCGAGTTTTTTGTAGTGCAGTTGCATAAAGTAAATTACGTCCTATTTTTGGAAAGGGGCAAATTTGCTTTTTGCCTAACCACGTGGTTTAACAGCGTGCTATGATACGAAAATAAAATTTATGTCTTTTGCGTCTCGTTTTTCGGTCTAACAAGGAAGAGACTCATACCTTTGACCTTTTTCGAAAAGGTAAGCATTAAAGTACCTGTATCAACTAATTTTGTATGAACTTTTCACACCACAAGCATATCTTTTTTGATTTAGATCACACACTCTGGGACTTTGAGGCTAATACACGCCTGACGTTACAGAGTCTCTATGATGATTTTGACCTTCAAGAACATTTACGAGTGGACTTTAGGAGCCTGGAAAGGGCGTTTCATATTGTCCTGAATCAACTTTGGACGCAGTACAATCATAACCAAATCACGAAAGCGGAGATTCGTGAAAAGCGTTTTCGTAATATCGCAAAGGTGCTGAATCGCCCTGAGCTTGCCTTTTCAGATGAGGTCGAAGAGGCGTACTGGTATCGGGGAACGCGGCAGGGCGCGCTGATTCCTCATACCAAAGAAGTCCTGACGGCACTTCAGAAGCACGGATACCGATTACACGTACTTACCAACGGATTTCAGGACTCACAAGCTGTAAAGTTGGAAACCTCAGGGATTGCTGGTTTTTTTGATACCGTAACAACCTCAGAGAGTACAGGCGAGAAAAAGCCAAGTTCGATTATTTTTGAATACGCTTTACAAACGGCAAAAGTGACAAGCCCAAAGAGTCTATTGATTGGTGATAATCCCGAAACAGACCTGCTAGGGGCGAAAAATGCGGGCTGGGAATCTATATTTTTTAATCCCAAAAATGCCTCCTCACAGGTTCCGTTTACACATCAGGTAAATTCATTACGCGAGTTATTACCGCTTTTCCCCAAAAGTACGTAGCTTTGAATGTTAATAAGTTATGGAAAAGAAAAAAGCATTAGTTACCGGGATTACTGGTCAGGATGGTGCCTATCTTGCCGAGTTTCTCCTCGAGAAAGGCTATGAAGTGCATGGTATCAAACGCCGGAGTTCGCTCTTCAATACCGAACGCATCGATCATTTGTATCAAGATCCACACGAGCAAGAAGTTTCGTTTATTTTGCACTACGGCGACCTGACGGACTCGACCAACATCATTCGGATCATTCAACAGGTACAGCCCGACGAAATCTATAACCTTGGCGCGATGTCACACGTCAAAGTTAGCTTCGATAACCCCGAATATACCGCCAATGTTGATGCAATGGGGACGCTGCGAATACTAGAAGCCGTTCGGATTTTGGGCTTAGAAAGCAAAACAAAGATTTATCAAGCATCCACCTCTGAGCTATACGGCTTAGTCCAAGAAGTGCCACAGTCTGAGACCACGCCTTTTTATCCGCGCTCACCTTACGCGGTAGCAAAAATGTATGGGTTCTGGATTACGGTCAATTACCGTGAAGCCTACGGCATCTACGCAGTGAATGGTATCTTGTTTAACCACGAGTCACCACTTAGGGGGGAGACTTTTGTGACACGCAAAATTACGCGTGCCGTTGCCAAGATTGCCCTCGGACTTCAGGATACATTGTATCTGGGTAACCTTGACGCACAGCGAGACTGGGGACACGCCAAAGACTACGTGGAGGCCATGTACCTCATCTTACAACAAGACGAGCCTGAGGATTACGTGATCGCAACGGGAGTGACTACGCGTGTTCGTGAGTTTGTGCGGCTTGCCTTTGAGGAGGCAGGAATTGAAATAGCTTTTGAGGGTGAAGGTACAGAAGAGATCGGGAAGGTGGTACGCTGTAAGCACGCAGATTTTCAGTTGGAGAAAGGAACAACCGTAGTTCGTGTTGATCCAAGGTACTTTCGTCCCACAGAGGTAGAGCTGCTGATCGGAGACCCCACAAAGGCACAAGAAAAGTTGGGCTGGAAGCCTAAATACGACCTCAAAGCACTTGTTCAGGAAATGGTTGCCGTGGATGTTCAGCGGTTCAAGAAACAAAAATATTTACAGGCAGGCGGTTATCAAATTAAAAATGAGTTTGAATAACTCTATCTCTCTCTCTCTCTGGCTGCTCACCTCACTTTGGGAGCATGAATAATCAATCCATGAGTAAAAACGATGTTTAAACGCTCAAAAAAAGCCCCTTAGATCATGATCCAAGGGGCTTTTTCGTAGTTTGTACGCTTACA
>CAZNAK010000254.1:0-2106 GCA_964570645.1 uncultured Cytophagales bacterium
TCCGAAACCTGCCACCCTTCTTGACGTACCCGCTTTTGAATCTGGTTTTTCCAAAATGTTTTGGCTGGTTCGTTCTCAAAACCCGTGTAAAAGAGCCACGCTGTTTTGTTAGAGCCTATCAAGTGCCAAGAGGCGTAGATGGGAGGCACGTCTTGGACAGCATCTAGGCTCCAGGAGGCAGCAATTTGCGCTGCATTTTTAAAATAAGGAGTCTGGCTCAACCGTGCCCAAAAAGGGTGGCCTTCAAGTGCACGCCAACTCTTGGAAAGGCTGTCGGTTTGAGCAATTAAGAGCGCGTCAGAAGGAATAACTGCCCAAATTTCATCGCTTTGCGTACGCGTAAGACGATAACCTATCCAAAAAACTACTGTCAAGAGCGTTAGTAGCCCCATCACCAAAATCAATAAATAATGACTTCGCCACGTTTTACGCAGTCGCACACGCGTACGGGGGGCAAGCATAGGTTAGATTTTGTCTTCGTCTTCTTCTGGCTCGGGGTGCTTGATAACCAACTGATTATCCATCAGTTCGTCCGTAGCCATAGACGTTGGTTTGGGAAGGCGTTCGTAATATTTTGAGATTTCAATCTGCTCACGGTTCTCAAATACTTCTTCGAGATTATCAACGGTAGTGGCAAACTCTGAAATCTTTTGGTTCAACTCATCTTTCTGAACTACAGCGATGTGACGCGCACGTTTAGCAATCGAAGCAATGGTTTCATAGACGTTACCTGTATGCTCGGTAAGCTCTTCCATATTTCGGGTTACCAACGAGGCTTTTGCCCCACGTCGCATTTGTCGTTTTGGTTTCAGCATGATTTGGTATTTTTGTATTGTCTATGCAAACAACAAAGATACGCAATTTTCGTTCCCTCCAGCAACTTCTGGATGACAAAGTAGCTCAGTTTAACGTCTCTGACTTTATTCTTGACGATCCGATACAGATTCCTCACCGTTTTTCTCGAAAACAGGACATCGAAATCATGGGCTTTTGGGCGGCAGTACTGGCTTGGGGACAGCGTAAAACGATCATTTCTAAGTGCCTTGAGCTAATCGAATTGATGGACGGCGCACCTTATGACTTTATCCGAAACCATAAAGATGATGATCTCAAACCGTTTCTGGCATTTAAGCACCGTACTTTTCAGCCTACGGATACGCTATATTTTTTGGCGTTCCTCAAGTACTTTTATCAACGTCACGCCTCGCTCGAAGATGCCTTCGTTCCCACCGAAAGCTACGAGGCGGACACCGTCGAAGCCGCTCTCAGCACGTTCCACGAAACCTTTTTTTCCTTGTCCTTCGCGCCTGAGCGTACTCGTAAACACGTAGCTACGCCTGCCCGAAACTCGGCTTGTAAACGACTAAATATGTTTTTGCGGTGGATGGTCAGAAATGACCAAAACGGTGTGGACTTTGGTCTCTGGCAAAAAATTAACCCTGCCCAACTGATCTGCCCACTGGATGTACACGTAGAGCGCGTCGCCCGACGATTAGGATTACTTGAACGCAAGCAAAGCGATTGGAAAGCCGCCATCGAACTCACGCAAAATCTCCGTGCTTTCGACTCCGAAGACCCCGTAAAGTATGATTTCGCGCTCTTTGGGATGGGATTGGAGGGGAAGGTGTAAAGTGTGCGTAAGCTCAGGGCTGCCCGACCTCCAAAACCGATGTCTGGATAACGTTGCTTTCGTTGAGTGAGCGGTCAGCAATTTGAACTTCAAAGCGAATTTGGTCGCCTGCATTGATCGGAGAGCCAAAAACGCCGTAGAATATTCCTAATCGATAACGAATTATTCCTTCCAAAGCCGTTTCCTGATCGATGGTGTTCAGCGGAGGGAATCGTCCATCAAAACCTTGCCCGTCAGGAAGTGCTACGGTTTCAAATACGCCATCCCGATTTACTTGCAGCGTCACAAAAATGTTATTCCGAAATTTGTTTAGCGTTCCGTCGGGGTTACGGTTCTGAAACGGTGGCATGGTATCACTGGCGTTCGTGGGAGAAAGTCCGAGGTCACCGTCGCCATCCTGAAACGAGATCATAAGGGCAATGGAGTCAAGATTAGCAATCGCTCCGGGATATTGAGAAATATTTTCAAAAGCGATC
>CAZNAK010000254.1:2116-4336 GCA_964570645.1 uncultured Cytophagales bacterium
ATTGGGGTACTGAGGCTCACTTACGCACGCTGCGGTAAGCAAGAAAATAACGATTCCGTAAAGCCAACTTTTCCTTTGCATAAGTTATAAACGTATGACCTTTTCTGAAAGTTTTAAACGCCGACTTCTTGAACCTAAGCTCAACTTTGAGTCACTCGCACTGGAAGCCTTTACTTATCAAGCCAAAAACAACCCTATGTATCGACGCTACCTTCAGGTAATGAATGTAGCAGTAAGAAAGGTAACTAAACTAAACCAGATTCGCTTCCTGCCGATTAGCTTTTTCAAAGATTTTCCAATCCTTAGCGGTTCAGCGGAGTATCAGACTACTTTTTTGAGTAGCGGAACGACAGGCCAAACACGGAGTCAGCACCACGTAAAAGACCTTGATTTTTACCATCAAATCAGTAAAAAGGGCTTTGAGGCACGCTACGGAACGCTGGCAGATTACGAAATTCTGGCACTTTTACCTTCCTATTTGGAACAAAAACAATCTTCTTTGATCGCTATGGTTGAGTATTTTATTCAGCATAGCGGGCAAAACTCTGGCTTTTACTTAGACGACTTCACTGCATTACATCAGAAAATCGAACAGCTTAAAAGCTCAAATAAAAAGATACTACTCTGGGGAGTCACGTACGCGCTCTTGGATTTTGCGGAAGAATACCCAACGACGCTACCCAAAACTACCGTAATCATGGAAACGGGCGGCATGAAGGGAAGAAAGAAAGAGTTACCACGCCAAGCCGTTCACCAAACACTTCAAAATGCGTTTGAGGTATCCGCTATTCATTCTGAGTATGGCATGACAGAATTGCTTTCGCAGGCGTATGCACCCCAGAAAGGTGTTTTTCATGCGCCACCGTGGATGCAGATCCGTTTACGTGATCTCAACGACCCTTTTTCGGAAGTTGCTACTACAGGTGGAGTAGATGTTATTGACCTCGCGAATATCGACAGCTGCTGTTTTATCCAGACACAAGATATTGGACGTTATGCCGATAAGGGAGGTTTTGAAATCCTGGGACGTTACGACCACAGCGATGTACGCGGTTGTAATTTATTGGTAAGTTAAAATCATTAGACAAACACCAAAATCAAAACTAAAAACAAAAGTAGCGTTCCCAGAAGGTAGGTTTGTACCTTTCCGCCTCCAAAAACAACACGCAGCCCCTGGCCACTCTGCTTGATTCCGCTGGCGATCCCCAGAATTGCCCCGTCCACAAAGGTACGATCCAGCCACGCACCAATATGCCCGATGACCACGACGCTCTCGGCAAGCCAGACGACAATGGTATCCACGACTTTTTGGTCAAAAGCCGCTAACCACCTAACGAAAAGCACCAACGGAGCCATCATAATTTTTGGAAGCTCTACCAAAAATGTAGCTGACTTAAAGAAGAAACTCAACGCAAAACCTAATCCAGTAAGCAAAAGGGCGAGTATAGAGACCCACAAAGCGGAGTCGTGAGGTGCTTGTAAAGGGGTATTCATCAACCAACCGTAATCCATGCTCAAAGGGCTTCCAGAAAATACAAACCACGTGGAGCCTACTGCCAAAATGAGAATAGGAACTAGCATGGCTAAAGGAATTTTTGCACCCAGAACACCCTCTTGCTGACTCCAGAAGACCATAAAAAACTGCCTTCCGATGTAAAAGGCTGTCATTCCAACGGTCAGGAAGCCCAGAGCAGTAGGTACAAAAAACACTGCTTCGGCGCGTTCCCAGAGGGCAACCAAGATTAACTCTTTCGACAGAAAGCCCGAAGTGAGCGGAATGCCCATCAAAGCCGCTGCAAAAATCGCGTAGCAGATAAACAAAGTAGGATTTGCTTTTCGCATCTGCCCCATCTGACGCATGTCGTTCGTCCCAAAATGGTGGATCACCACACCCGCCACCAAAAAAAGCCCTGCTTTAAAAAAGGCATGCGTCAAAAGATGAAGAAAACCCACATTCACCTCTCCCAATCCGATTGCCATCACCATATAACCCAACTGAGAGATCGTAGAACCTGCCAAAACGCGTTTAAAATCGAACGTATTTATAGCAAGCCATGCACCCAAAAGTGCGGTCACTGCTCCTATCCAAACCGCAATATTTCCAATCGTCGTGATCACATCAGCCGTTTGACTTACCGCAAAGGATCCTTCAAATAAGCCAAACATACGAATCAGTAAAAACACGCCAGCCGCCACCATCGTTGCCGCATGAATGAGCGC
>CAZNAK010000255.1:0-2877 GCA_964570645.1 uncultured Cytophagales bacterium
GGCTCGTTTT
Organism: uncultured Cytophagales bacterium; assembly: GCA_964570645.1. Lineage (GTDB taxonomy): Bacteria > Bacteroidota > Bacteroidia > Cytophagales > Bernardetiaceae > DAISIL01. Next base: position 11 of record CAZNAK010000255.1, read on the forward strand.
TGTACTTGAAGCGGATTTTCACCTCCTTCTACCTTTCGGTGTAGCTCCCCTTTATTCCAAGCCTTGACCATGTGGTAAAATGCTGTTCGCGCTACATGATCGGGTTTGATACCTTCCTGAACGCCCCAGCTAATTTCATCCAGACCTGCCAGTGTGGTCAGGGGTAGGTTTTGCTTAAAGAAAGGCGCCACCGTTTGGCGCGTCCGTTTGAGGTTAGAGGCAAAAATTCGTTCAAAAGGAATATGATGATAAGCTTCGTAAAATAACTGAGCCTGTTCTTTACCTGTTTCATTTAGGCTCGAGTTGACCTTTCGCCCTTGTACGATTCCTTGTAGATTATAATCGGTTTGTCCGTGTCGGATGAGATAAACTTGCATGAACAAAGATAAAATAACTCTGGAAATCTTATACAAAAGACTCGTTAAAGCTACGTTACTCCCCTTTTGCTTCTTTTTGGGCGGCGTATTCTTTGTTTAAGCCCTCAATGACAGGTGCGGTAATGTCCACAGCCTTATTGTCGTCATACCAGATGCCACTACCTTTGGTATAAAGAAACACGAAGTCATACATATCGTTTTTGTTGTATTTGTCCAAAAACTTATGAAGTCGATCAAAAAGGGTGTCCTGAACCGCTATGCGCTCACTTGCCATTCCTTGGTTGTAGCTTTGTTGTTCACGCATAATCTCCTGCTCGTCCTGAGCTAGTTTGCGCTGGATATTTTCTGCGTCCTGCTGAGAGAGTAGCCCCCCTTCCAAACGCGACTGGAAGCTGTATGCTTCCTTCTGGAGTTTCTCTTGTCGGGCACGGAGCTTTCTGGCTTGTTTTTCGCGTGCGGCATTGAGTCGGTTATTCTGGTCTTCCAAAAAGTCATAATATAACCCTAAGCTATCTTGGTTGACGATCGCTATACGGGCATAGTTGACTTTTGCCGTATCGCTGATTGTAGTTTCAGGGGTGCTTTCTGGTTTAGTATCGGCTGCGGGTTTCGAGAACTGCATAATAAATAGCGCAATTACGCCCACAAGGGAAAGGCCACTAAGGAATAAAGGAAGGTTTTTCACGGTATTTTTTCGGTTTTGAATAGCAAAGCGCAAAGATAGAACTTCTACCGTGTTCGCCAAAATGAGATTTTATTTCATAAAGTTGATTTCGGTGTTATCTCCAATATTTAGACTCTGTTTGAGTCCGACAAGCCGTGAGTCGCTGCCAATGATGGATTTGGACAGCACAGCACTTTCTAGGTGGGAGTATGTCCCGATAATCGAATCGCTGATAATGGACTGATGCACACGCGAGTTGGCTCCAATGGTCACGTTAGGCCCAACAATCGAGCCTTCTACTTTACAGTTTGCCCCAATAAAGACGGGCGGAATAATAATAGCGTCTGTACAGTCGGCGGTGGGGTGTACCTCAGGCTGACTTTTGTTTAGCAGAATTGCGTTTGCCGAAAGTAAATCACGTTTCTGGCTACAATCATACCACTGATCGACCTTCTGGTAAGTCAGTTCTTCGCCTGCCTCAATCATACGCTGAAGTGCGTCAGTAAGGAAAAACTCGCCGTTAATGCGTTGATTTTGCGTAATTAGATACTCAACAGCGTTGAAGAGCAATTTTACATTTTTGATTTTATAAACGCCAACCAGCCCCATATTTGACTTTGGGATGGCAGGCTTCTCGACGAGCCTTTTAATTAGGTCGGGCTTATCGCTCATTTCGGCGATACCAAAAAAGGAAGGTTTGGAGACCTTTCTGATACCTACCGTAGTCCGTGGATTTCGGAGGAAAGCCTTGAAATCCATCTCTACAATCGTGTCGCCGAGCATAATCAGAAGTTCGGATTCTTCTTGGAGGTACTCGCGGGCCACCCAAATGGCATGCGCGGAGCCTTCTCGTGGTTCCTGTGTGACAAAGTGGCATTTGACCTCATGCGAAAACTCTGTACGTACATAATCCTCGATTTTTTCTCCCAAATACCCCGTAATGAATACCAGCTCTTCTACCCCTGCATTGAGGAGCTGCGTAATGATATGCCCCAAAATAGGGCGACCTGCCACAGGGACAAGTGGTTTGGGCTGTGTGTGCGTGTGTGGACGAAGGAGCGTACCCGCGCCCGCGACCGGAATTACGGCTTTCATGCCATCAAAGTACGATTCCTAGGTTAAACTTCAAAAATTTAGGGACGATAGCGGGACGCTTCAAAAATTTTCTGGGCATCTTGTGTCTTCATTAACTCCTGTACGCTGACCTCAGGGTTTTGCTCCATGTAAGCCTGCACGATCTTCCAACCCAACCAAACGCCGAGCCGCCCGGGTGCGCGTGCCGAAAGCTCACTGGTAAAGGGACGCTCCTTAATATATTTTGTTTTTGCCTCACGGCTACTCTCAAAAAATAACTGTTCTTCCACAAAAAAGCGATATACCTGCGCCGCACTTGCCTCTGTGTCCGCCCATTGTTGCTCCGTATAACCGATCAACAAATGAGGGGATTTTTGGGGCATTATTTTTTGAGCGAGGTAAAGTACTTTTCCCCATGTGACCATTTCGTTGATGAGGCGGCGGTCGGCGGGGTCTTTCTCGGCATACCGATTGACCAAAAATAAAACTGAGTGCAAAACGATGGTCGCAGGTTCGTATCGCTGCCAGATGTAGTTAGGAAGGGGTACGCCATAGGGATCGGGCGGCGCAACGGGGAAGTACTCGTTGCCAAGGTAGTAATCCAAACCTACGATGAGTAGGGAGTCGCGGAGGATCAGATCATACCCCAGACCCGTAACGACTGTGTAAACATTTGGCGGCTGAAAGTCTGGGTAGTAACCTTTGAGACGTGCAAAAGCCTTGTCAAACTCACGCGCAAGCCCGCTCAAGTC
>CAZNAK010000255.1:2887-3792 GCA_964570645.1 uncultured Cytophagales bacterium
CCATATACGTTCTTACATTTTTCGTACAACGAGTCAATCTTAGGATCGTTTGCTAGTCGGAGCATACTTCTGTAAAAGGGACCGTCGCCTTCGGGACGCAATCCCAAACCCATTCCTAGTTTACCAAATCGCTGGTGTTCCAAAAAATAAGCTTTTAGTTCTTCCACCGACTGGGCGTTAACCATCACCTCGTCGGCACGTTCCAACGACCAGTTGACTTCGGGTAGTTCTTCTTTGGGTTCAGCATCACAGGAAAATAAAAAGATACTTAGAGTAAAAAAGACAAGGAGTTTAGGCATAATATGAGTGCTTTTTTGGAGATAAACGTCATTAAAAGAAGAATATTTAGATAGGTCAGGACTTTAGGTCTCCATCCATCTCTTCATTTTGTCATACGCCTCAGAAGAAGAAAGCAGGTCAAAGTGTGAAGTTTCAGATACCAGTAAGGTGTTCGCGCTCTTAAATCCAATTTCTTTTTTGGGGTCTTGGTGTTGGCCAAAGGCACTTTTCACGCTTACCAAGCTATCCCCCAATAGCTGTGAACTTACGGCATCTTTTGCCGCTCCAAAAACACCTGCGATGCTATAACATCCAATTCCTTTGGGCAGCGGTACGACTTCTCGTAGGTCTTTTTCTGGCTCAAACCGGTCTTTGCCTTGCCAATCCTGCTCTAGGATACTGCCGTATCTGAGGTCGGTGATGCCGGCACTTCTAATTTTGCCCAGCCGTGCAAAGGGTTTGGCGTAGGGAACCGATTCCAAACTAACATCTACCAGGTTTCCGAGTCGTTCTAGTTGTGCCCCATGGTGTGGTGTTCCCAAAAAGAAAATCTTTTTTAGGTGCGGCATCCACTGACTGCCCTTCTGACTGCCGTAATGCAGGGCACTGCGCGTGACTAAGCCACC
>CAZNAK010000255.1:3802-4324 GCA_964570645.1 uncultured Cytophagales bacterium
ATGCTGTGGGCGACAATGACCAGCTCTTCCACAGGAACGGGCCAATTAGCGACCAGTTTTTCGAGCAGCGCGTTAAAGTCCTTTCCGTTAGAGGAGATATGTCGTCCTGTGTTGTAGTGAAGCCAAATAAGCGTTTTGTCAAAGGCTTCGGCGAGTTCCTTACCGTGATTGTGTCCCTTTCGCGTCCATTGTAAGTCATTCATGCAAAGCCCATGAACAAGTAATAAAATTTTACCGTTTGCCTGCGGATAATCATGCGAAAGCGACTCAGCGTTTAGCAACAGTGCTTTTCCTTCCTTTCTGAATTGCATCGTGATTTTTAGCGGGTTTTCGCTTGCTTCTAGGTGATCGCCTATGACACCGTTGAGGACGGCACGAACAACCTCCCGGTCTTCCCGCACACCTACTTTATTAAGGGCGGCTGCTACGGGGGTTAAAAGGACATCTAGCCCTTTGCCGACTACCTTAGTTGTGAGTTTGACGGATTTAAAAGTGATCCCCGCAATGCCTGTAATCAGCTTT
>CAZNAK010000256.1:0-4319 GCA_964570645.1 uncultured Cytophagales bacterium
GCAGGCTCAAGAAAAAGACGTACCTTCACGCAAAATTTTAGCGCATACCATGCTCCGCCTAACCCTATTTTTAACATTTATTAGTTTTGTTAGCACACACGCACAAAAGCAATTACAGTACGATAGCCTCTATCAGCCTTTACCCGACTACTACGGTGAGGCGTGTTTTTCTTATTACCTTGACAAGACGGATAAAGCTATAAAAAATGGTGACTGTACCTTTACCAGCAGCCAACAAGACTCTCTCTGCCCTACCCGAATTTCCTATCAGGAATGGGAAGGGGAATACCAAGACAACCAAAAGCATAATAGCTGGCGTTACCAACAACGTACACACCAAGCCAAAGTTACGGCAATAGACTACACCGAAGTTGCTTACGAGGTCACCACTGAACTCGAAGAGCTTACGGCACATTATGAAAACGGAACGCCTGAACAGACGTGGGAGTACGCGGTAAAGAAGTTTGAAGGCGACACCCAAATTGGTCAGCCCAAGGAAGCAGAGGTCTCTTTTGTTGGCGGGCTTGCAGAGGGCGAGTTGTACTTTTTAGAGCAAAGCAAGCAAAAAAAACGAACTGACACCTTAACCTTTGTTCGTGGGGCAGCCCATGAAGGACTAATGGAGGGTAAGTGGACGCTACGCTACAAAGTGGGTGCGAAAAAAATGCACGAACAGCGATACTATAAACGCGGAGTGCTTCGGCTCTTGGAACAAATGGAAGGTCAGGACACATTCCGACTCCAATTTCCTGTTGCCGAGGAGCTTGAAGAAGCCTTGAACAGGGCAGGGAAATCCGTTTCAATCGTAGATCGTCCACTAAACCTAAGCTTTAACGACGGCTACCCGCTTAACTCCATATACATTAGCTCGCAAGAAACAGGAAGTCAGCTTATTAATAAGATGGTAACCAAGTTCGTACGCTTTGACCCTGATTTTATCACACAGAACGGACTCATACTCGGCACAAACCGGGGCTACTACCCACTCAGTAACGAGGAAAAAAAAGCGATCAAAAAGTGGCATAACAGTAAAGTGATGTTCTTGGATGCGCTAGCCGTGTTAGGGCGGAAGTCAATGAACTACTTTCAGTATCAGTCCGACAGCATAATCGGATTAATAAACGGTTGGCGTACCTACCAGCAGTCTGTGCTTGAGTACGTAGAGCCTTGGGAGGAAGTGATTTATCGGAACGAAATGGAGTTCTACAATCGCAAAGGGCTTTTGGCGGATTACGCGGACTCATTGCTAGCTACCGATCACATTGCCAATCAGGGCGATACAGTCACGTTTTATTATCCCAGAGATAGCATTCATAACTTTATTCTTCGCGTAGCTAACAACCTAGAGGCACGTCAGCAGATGACAGACTCACTCAACCTTCTTTTTGATACTCGGCTTGAAGAGATCAAACTCCGTCAGGCCATTTTGGTAGAAAAACTCAAGGTAGATGTCAAAAAACGATACTTGGACTCGCTGTATCAAACACCATTAGCACAGGAAAAAAGCAGTACTGGTGTACAAGAGCTTTCCAAGCAGTTATTGGGAGTGCGTCAGGTAATCCAGAAACGCTTTTTAGATTCCCTTTTTACGGCTACCTACCAGAAGTTTACGAGCCTCCCCGACAAACCAGAGAAGCAAGAGCAACTCATCAACCTGTTGCAGTTTGAATTAACTAACCTAGAAGCGTGCCATCGGCTCATCCGGCAGGCGACCAGACGGCTTGATGCAACGGACTCTGCTTACACCGGCTACTCCTTTGACCCCTTTACGTACACGGATAAAGTTCCCGAACGGCTCAAACGTCCACTCTACGAGGCAGTAACGCTGGAGGTCATGCCCGCTATCCTCAAAGAAGTTCAGGAGAGTCAGACCATTGTGACCACCCAACAACTTCTACAACGCTTCAATGACCTACAAAAACGTCTTTTTTTCTTGAGCGACAAAGACACACGGTCGCTAGAAAAAAAACTCAGACGTGCAGACAACCTTTCTGAAAAGCGTATGCTTATCAATAACTTTTGACATGAGAAACACCCTTTTCTGGATTTCTATCAGCCTCTTGCTTGGATTCTCGACCTACGGACAAACACCAGACGCACCACCACTTCGTAAAAAGGTCAGTCATACCTCAGGGTTTTGGCTGGGAAGCTATACCAAATATCGCCTTGGCAAACGCCTCTTTTATTACGGCGAATACCACTACCGCCGTCGAGACCGCTTTATTCAGGACATGGCTCAGATTTATCTTCGTTTCGGGATGACTTACCTGCTCAACAAGGAAGTCGAGGTAACCGGAGGAGTCGTTACGCCGCTATACTGGGCACCCGCAAGCCGCCGTGATACGCCCGGTATTGACAACGTAGTACTCCAATATCGCTTTTGGCAGCAACTTCTTCTGGTTCAGTCTTTTGAGCGGCTAAAGTTATATCACACCATACGACTGGAACAACGCTGGCGACGAGATTATGAGGTCGGAAGCCCCCTTGAACTAACCTTTCGTTTTCGGTACAAACTCTCGGCTTACTATCCCTTGAACAAAGAGAAACTCATCAACAAAACCCTGTTCTTCTCGGGTTACAATGAGATCTTCATTCAGGCGGGTAAGCCCATTTTGTATAACCACTTTGAGGATAATCGGATGTTTCTGGGACTTGGTTACATCATCAGCGAAAACTGGCAGGTGCAAACAGGATACATGTGGACGTATCGCCACGCAGGAGGTCCGTATAGCTACGAATTTCGCCATATTCCGAGGCTTAGCATCTACCACAAACTTGACTTCTATCGACAAAAGTTGAACCGCAGAAAGCGACAGCCGAAAGTACTGGATAACGACTTTTAGACTAGGATCACAGCTTAAACTCGGTCACGCCATCTTCCACATCGAAAATATGAGGATAGTGCTGTTTTATGTTCTCGACCATAAACTTAACGGGAACGTCCTCAAAGTGTCCGTAATCGTCCGTATATTCCATAAATCGGCTTCCCGAGTTGTTATACTGTTGAAGGAAAGAGCTGCTTTTACCGTCAAAGCCTAGAGGATGGACATTAAACTTCTCACACAACGACTTATTGAAGACGGGGGAAGCTTTCAGCCACCGGCCGCCCAGATAAACATTGACCATGCCGTGGGGTGTAAGTTCATTAGAGCCAAACTTTTCCGTCAGTCGCTTAACGGCAATATGATTTTTTACTTTACCCAGATGAAGCCTAGCGGGAATACCCAAGGCACGTAAGCCCGCGATCAGTAATATGGACTTCTCAACGCAATTCCCCGAGGGTTTTTCAGCGATTTTGCTCGCTCGATAGGTCGCTTTAGCAAGGCTGATGCGGTAAGGGTCGTACTTCCATCCATCCCGTACTTTCAAGTACAACCCACTTGCCTTTTCTTGCTTCGTGAGTGGACTTCTATTGAACTCGGCAATTACTTTTTGAATCGCTTCATGATCATAATCGAAGTAGTAGGAGGTTCTCAGATAATCGGTATTCATCGTCTTGCAGTATTGAGTTGATTATTCTTTTGATATTTCCGCAGCAAATCCGAAAGATCAAAGCTACGCCCCAGTTCTTCGGGAGGGAGGTTTGGGCGGAACTTAAAAAAGTTGGCGTTATTTGTATATGTCAAGGTCTGATTAGTTTCTCGAAGCGGTTCGGTACGCTCACGCCCCGCAATAACAGTTGCCCCGGTGATGTCCGCGAGCTTTTGAGCAAAGACCACCCCGCCATTTCGGTCATCGGGTGTGCCGATCCAGCACGACCCCAAATAAATTACTGCGCCCTCGACAAACTCGATGTTCTTGAATGACTCAATTTCTCGTTTTAGATCGTCCAGTGAACGACAACTTTTATCGTCGTATTTGCTACTCGACGAAACGGTGGTCAGACCTGAATTAAGATAAGACTTATCGATTCTTGCGCTATTGCCATACAGACGCTTTGCGCTACCGTGCGAAAAGTGTACCCAGAGTCGTATCGGGTCGCCTTTCAACGCGTTAATCACAGCCTCGCCACTGGTGAGTGCCGTTTGCCGTTCGTTAGGGACGTTTCTAAGTACTCTTCCGCAGAGAGTGACACGGTACTCGGCATCAAGTCCCATAGAGGTGACCAGTATTCTACCATTCGTTTGGCTAAAGCTGACGATACTTGCAGAAAGGGCAAAAATGAATAAAAAGATAGTTTTGAGTCGCATAACGGGATAATTTTTTAGTGCAAAGAAAGTGTTTTGGATAATAAATTCTTAAAAGTTATTGAACAAATTCTTGCTAGTCACGTAATTCTAGGACGAAACTTGAACCAAAATTAGTTATGGTAGGTATTG
>CAZNAK010000257.1:0-3582 GCA_964570645.1 uncultured Cytophagales bacterium
GGATAGATATGTGTTACTCGCCTTTTTCACGACCAAACTTGCTGAGTGTCCACTTTTTGAGGCGATACCACTGCACCAGATAAACATCTTTCTCAAAAACACGCGAATCACTACGCGCCTGAATGAAGAAGAATACGCCCACAGCAAGTAAAATAACCATACCGTACCAAGCACCAAATTCTACGGGTACTAGTGCCTCCCGCGACCACTTTTTGCCCGTAATATTCATCACATATTGGATAATATAAAAAAACACTGAGACTAAAACAGGAAGCCCTAAGCCCCCTTTTTTGATGATTGCCCCTAGTGGCGCACCAATGACAAACATAATAAAACAGGCGACCGCAAGTGTGTATTTGTAGTGCATATCAAAAATGGCACGTCGCCCTTCTTTGGCGTAATTTTTATTACGTCCCGCCGCACTGTTGAATACATTTTTAAAACTCCTTGCTTTACTCAGTGCCTTGTCATAGAGTACCTTTTCTCTTCCTACTGGCCAGGTATCGTACTGTGGAAGTGTGTCGGGAAGTTTGCCGGGAAAAGTTTTTAGCAAGTCCCGTCTGCCCACCACGGAGGCGGAATCCCGCTTCAGCTTTGTCTGATAATTGAAATAGCCTAATGCGGTTCGGTAGGTGTGGTGCTCAACCGTATCAACTTTTGCTTTGAGCGAGTCCTGGAGCTTTTTTAACCGCTTCACGTTCATCATAGCTCGGTTATCCTCAAACTGCTCTGCGGGAGTCTCCTCGAACCCAAACTCGGCCAACGAGAACAGAAACTTCGCGCTGTCAAATTGTTCCCGCACAAATGCGTTTCCCCGACTTCCCCTTGCACCAAGGCCACCGTCCTGAAATCGCATTCCGTCCTGTAAGTCAAAGAGCAGATAGGTATCGTCCATGATCGTCTCCATACGACCTGTCTCGGCGACGATCAGGTGATACTGACCGTTATTTTTACGGTGGTCATAAATCATTACGCCCTCTAGGTCACGCCCGTTTTTACCCGTTTTTTTGTCTATCCGAATGCTCCAGCCCTTCAAGCCATTGTAAAATATCCCTTCCGTAAAGTCCAGCGCAGGCTTTTTCTTTTTCACGTCATAAAGGAGCTGGTAGGCTTTAAGGTTGATTTCGGGGATGGCATAATTGTTAAAAAAGAAGGCACTCACGGAGATAATCACGGCAAAAATCCCGATTGGGATCAGCAAACGGGTAAGCGGAATACCCAGACTTTTGAGTGCTGTCAATTCGTTATGTTCCCCAAGGTTTCCAAATGCCATCAGAGAGGAAAGTAAAATCGCCAGTGGCAAGGCCTGGGGAATGAGTGTGAGCGTAAAGTAGAAAAATAGACGCGCTAATACTGTCACGCCGAGGTCTTTACCGATCATATCATCGAAATAGCGCGACATAAAGACCATCAGTAGAATAAATAAAACTACCGAGAAAGTCAGGAAAAATAAGCCGAAGAAAGATTGTAGAACAAGTTTGTCGGTTTTGCGAAGCATAATCAAAAATAGAAACTCCTCGCAGGATAGTACGTTAACAAAAGATGTTTTAGTGTTTTTTATTCCAAACCACGATCCAGACAGCTCGTTTTATGAATATGAAAGTATATCAAAACCCACCGCATTCAACATGGTCAGAAATCACGCAACGCCCACTCATGGACTTTTCCGAAGTGGAAAGCCGCGTTTCTGCGGTTATGGAAGCCGTCAGGGAGCAAGGCGACGAAGCACTCCGACAGTTTACGAAGCAGTTTGATGAGGTCGAACTCAATGCCGTTGAGGTATCCGAAGCAGAAATTGAGGCTGCAACCGTTTCTCCTGAACTTGAAACTGCCATACATCACGCCTTGGAAAATATCCGCCGTTTTCATCAGCATCAACTCGAAGAACCTAAGCATATTCACGTTCGGAGAGGCGTAACTTGCTGGCGAAAAAGCGTAGGCATCGAAAAAGTCGGGCTGTACATTCCTGGAGGAACGGCTCCTTTAATTTCGACGGTTTTGATGCTCGCCGTACCTGCCGCTATTGCCAAATGTAAAGAGGTCATCTTGTGTTCGCCGCCAACGCATAACGGTACGATCCACGAAGGGATTTTGTATGCCGCCAAAGTTGCGGGCGTACACCGCGTTTTTAGGGTGGGAGGCGCACAGGCGGTAGCAGCGATGGGCTACGGAACCACTACAATTCCTAAAGTCGATAAAATTTTTGGACCTGGAAATCAGTATGTTACTACGGCAAAACAGCTTTTGAGCAGGGAAGGCATAGCCATTGATATGCCTGCGGGACCCTCGGAGCTGGCTGTGGTCGCCGACAAGCAGGCCGAACCTGAATTTGTAGGGGCAGATTTACTCTCACAGGCGGAACATGGCGTGGATAGTCAGGTATTGCTTATCACAACTTCTACCGATATGTTGGAACGCATTCAGGCGGCAGTTCGTGAGCAGGTCGCGACCCTACCCCGTCGTGATATTGCCGAAAAAGCTCTCCAAAATAGCCGTGCCGTTCTCTTTAATGACCTCGAAACGGCTCTTGCCTTTACCAATGCTTACGCTGCCGAGCATCTCATTCTTGCCGTAGCGGATGTGGAGCGTGTAGCCGAGAAAATCACACAAGCTGGCTCAGTGTTTATGGGTAATCATACCCCCGAGTCTGCGGGAGACTATGCTTCTGGAACAAATCATACCTTACCGACAAACGGCTTTGCACGGGCGTACAGTGGCGTATCAGTGGATAGCTTTGTCCGTAAAATCACCTTTCAGCAGCTCACTCCCGAGGGACTCGAAACCATCGGTGATGCCGTAGAAGAATTGGCACGAGCAGAGTCGTTGGAAGCGCACCGCAGAGCGGTTTCTATCCGGAGGGAGAGAATGTAGCCTTAACTTACCCTACGTTATCCTTTTTGAAAACCGAACATACCTCAATTTTCTCTGCCTTTTTACCTCGAAAAGCACGTACAATTCTTTGCTGAGGATTGAAAACTAAACCAACGTGCCAAGGCTGATAAAAAAATTGTCTTTGTTTGGCCTTGTCGGTATCTGAAAAATAAACGCGCAGGTATTTAGGGTGGGTATGATACCAACCTACTACCTGCGCGTCTGGATAGGTGGCTTCGGCTTCTTTGAACATGGTATGCCACGCGGCATGACTAAAATGGAGATGTTTCATCGAACCTTCCGCCCGATGAGCAGGAACGGCGTGAAGTATCTCCGTCCAGTACAGGGCTTTCGTACTGGCTTTACAGGCGCGTCCCAGCAGAATCCCGCCTTGCTCGGCTTGATTTCCCTCCGTTTCGCTTCCCCAACCGATATGTTTTTCGATCACGTCCCACGCATCGGGGCTTACTTCTACCCAGAGTTTATTTTCGGGCACACCTACGATCTCGTAAGGCTCCTGCCAGAGGGTTTGTTGGATTGCCGTAACCGAAAAACGAGCGTTTTTCATTAGGAATTAATCGAGAAGCGCGACTTTCCTGTTAGTTCAAACTTTTTGGAGCGTGTTGGGTCGGGTAACTTTTGTGTATCACAGGGAAACCATCCCGAATGACGGTTTTTGATAAACCATGCGTTAGCGACCTTATTGGCGGG
>CAZNAK010000257.1:3592-4307 GCA_964570645.1 uncultured Cytophagales bacterium
GGACTATGCTCGTTCGTGATTTCAAGGTCGTACTGTAAGGTACGAATCATGCGAATGAGGTGATGCCCTAGTCGCTCGGACATATCCCATGTACCGTAGCACCAACGGTTGTTCGTGAACCAGTTGGGATGAAAAGGATTATCGCCTACAATCTCTACCTGAGGTGGTGCCTGCGGATAAGCGGCGGGCAAAATAACTTTGATCTGATGCTCGTCTTTGTACGTTGGGGTATCGTCAATGATAGATCGAACTTTTACTAACATCTCATACTCTTCAACGTAGGGAGCTTCGCCTTTGGTTGCCTTCCAGGTAATAACATCGCTCTTTAGGTTGAGCATTTCTTGATAATCTGTCGCAAGGCGACGCTGTCGAATTTGTTGTGGAGTAGCCATATCGTTCTGGGGAGTTTTTGAATTACTTTCTGCCTGCGTCGGTCGCTGGGATGACACGGAAGGTGGTTCCGTGCTGGATCCCTGCATCGCCAAGTGTCTGATGGTTAAGCAGTCGGCTTCCTCCTTTTACGGCTAGGTTATAGCCTTGATCACTGCGTTTTACAAAATCATGTGAAATTAATTCACTCAGAACCTCCTGTACGGTCATGGTATCATCTAAGGTTGCACTAATCATACGACCATCGGTAGGGTGGACAAAATTAACGTTTACGTCTGCCATCTGTAAAAAAGATATTTTTAATTTGTTGCTACTTTAACGATGT
>CAZNAK010000258.1:0-4307 GCA_964570645.1 uncultured Cytophagales bacterium
GGAAAATTCCTGTAAAAAAGCAAGAGGAATTATTTGAGTTTATGCAGCAGATGTTCGCCTTTGCCCTAGAAAAAAACGCTACGTACAGTGAGTACCCTGAAGACTGGCTTTGGAAGCACCGTAACGAAGGCGAAGAGGCACCGGGCGGCGGTACACTAGAAAAAGCAAAAATTGCGGGTAGAACAAGTTATTTTGCACCTAAGAGGCAGGAGTTGTTTGAGTGATGTACCCATCAAAACTTCCCAATCACCTTCAGGTTGAAGAATCGCTGTGAAAGGCTATTTGGAATCGCGTACTGGCGGTCGTTAAGAAAGTCACGGATAAAGTTGTAGGAGATGATATTTTCTACACCCAGCACATTCAGAACCTCTATACCTAGCCACAACGATTTAATTCCTTTATTCTGTTCAAAAATCAGCGACTTCGAGATACCGATGTCCACGCGGCGATACTGTTCTCCGCCTAACTGCGCGCGCGTGTTGGGGCGGTTGGGTACACCAAAAGGCAGTCCCGTCCCATATTGCAGGCGGAGATACATTCTAAGTGTGGGATCATTTGGAATGTGATCCTGAAAGAATACTGCCACCGTTACACGCTGATCCGTAGGGCGACGAATAAAGCCTTGCTCATCAAAGCCTACATCCTCTCGTGCCAAAAGCGTACTTAAACTCAACCACGACTCGGTTCCCTTAATAAACTCTCCACTCAAACGAAAGTCCACCCCACCAATAAATGCCTTTGCGTCGTTATTGGCATAATAGCGCAACCGAACATTATCAATATCATAAGGAATGACGTTCCAAAGGCGTTTGTAGTAAGCTTCCGAGATAAATTTAAAAGGACGATCCCACATTTTGAAGTCCCAATCTAAACCTGCGATGGCATGAAAAGAGCTTTGTGCTTTTAGGTTTCGGTTAATATTTCCTTCAAAGTCCCTGAGTTCCCGATAAAACGGCGGTTGCTGGTACAAACCGAGGGCAAAATTGAATGAAACATCCTTTTCCCAGTCGGGCGTAAAGGCGTATTTGAGGCGCGGACTGAATAGCCACTGTCCATTCAAGCTCCAATAATTGACGCGCATCCCGTAATTCAAAAACGAGTTCCCCTTTTTCCCATCAAGGTAATGCGTCATCTGAGCGTAGGCCATAAAACGATCCGAAGAAAGCTCCGTCTGACTTTCAATAAAATTTTCTACTTCTACAAAATCAGCAGAATCAAGGTAATTGTACTCATAAAGACGGTCGTTAATGGTCTCGTGCTGGTAGCGTGCCCCAAACTCCAAAAAACTCTGATCACCGACAATATATTCGTTTCGCCAACTTGCCGAGGTGATCGTCGCCTCCAAAAGGTTGCGTCCGTAATCAAAAACTGCCGCCGAGCCGCGCGTAACGGCACACTGGTTAAAGGTGCTCGAACTCACATCTGTATCCACATCACAGAGGCGATATGCGCCTAAGAGGTTGATGTACTCCCGCTCGTAGGTTTGCATAGCAGAAATTAGCAGACGGGTTTCCCAGCGGGGAGCGAGTCGGCGTTTGACTTGTAAGCCTGTCTGATAAGTGTCATAATTCATTTGCTCCTCGCCTTCGTAATTGACCAAAAAGCGAAGTTGTTGATTGAAGGTTCCGAAGGTCGTTGTGCGACTTTGAGGAATAACTTGATAACGGTTAGATGCAATCGAGGTTAAGAGACTAATCTCAGTATCAGCGTCAGGGCGATAGACAAAATAACTCTGCCAGTCTAAAAATCGAGGAAAATAGCTTCCATTTACCTCCAGCGTACGAAAAAGATAACGCCCATCTTTATAGCGAAGTCCTGTCAAGAAGCCAAATTTCTGGTCTTTGGTCGCGCCCTCCAAGCTCAACGAGCCACCTAGTAAACTTGCCGTTGCGGTAGCTTGCCACTCCTTAGGATTGCGATATTCGACGTTTAGTACCGAGGACAGTTTGTCACCGTACTTTGCCTGCCATCCGCCCGAAGAGAACCGCACAGACTCCACCATGTCAGGGTTCACAAAACTCAAACCTTCCTGCTGCCCCGCCCGCACCAAAAATGGACGATACACCTCCATACCATTCACGTAAACCAGGTTTTCGTCGAAATTGCCGCCCCGTACGTTATAAGATGCCGAAAGCTCGTTATTGCCCTGAATCCCCAAACCAACGGTAAGCAACTGTTGTGCAAAATCACCAAAGGCTGTCGGTACACGGCGAAGTTCCTCAGCGTTGATGCTAATCGTGCTTACTTCATCCGAGGGGTCAGATTTGGCTTTTTCTTCAATTTTGAGTGTATCCGTGGACTGTACTTTTTCGAGTAGTCGAATGGTGATACGCTGACTTTGCCCCGCACGAAGGCGAAGGTCACGGACCTGCGACTCGAAACCTATGTACGAAAAACGAATACGAATCGCTGTTTGAGGAGGGACTTCGAGTCGGAAAAAACCGTTTTCGTCCGTTTGTGTCCCCTCAGAATGACCAATCAAATCCACGCTCGCTGCGGGAAGGGGCATACCTTGTACATCGCGTACATAACCCGAAAGCATTGCAGTGTTTTGCGCCCAAAGTGAGATTGGGAAAAGAAAAAAAATTAGTACTCGAAGAATATTCATGCAGAAAGATAAAGTATTCTGCCCAACTCTTCCTAATATAAGCTCACAACTTACCCACCTAGTACTACCCGCGCTTCAACTCATCCGAAGTATAAAAATGCGTCCCTTCTTTGGCTTCCAGAGCTGCTCTAAGCATTCCAGCGGCGACTTCCTCGGCAGTAACGGGCATATATTTCCCCAACAAAGGTGCGAGCGGACGCATAACCACACTCCCTAGCCACTCGCGTAAACGAAACTCGTCACGATCCCCTAGAAGCAAAGAAGGACGAAAGATGTGCAATCGCTGAAAGCCCATTGCTTGCACCGCTTCCTCTACTTCGCCCTTGGTTTTGAGATAAAACGAAGTCATGCTGCCAGAATCTGCACCTACCGAGGAAATGAGATACAACCCAGTTACGCCATTTTGAGCCGCAAGCTTTGCCGCCGCATGAACGTAGGTGAAATCAACCTTGTAGAAACCCTTTTTCCCGCCTGCTTTAGCTTGTGTCGTACCAAGGCAACAGAAAAGTGCGTCGCCCTGAAAGTGCTGTAAAGAAGCGTCAAGGTTTTCAAAATCTACTTTACGCTGAGAGAGCTTCTCGTGTTCAAATTCCGTGTTGCGTCGCCCTAGCGTCACTACACTTTCAACTTTGGGAGTATCCAAAAGCTGCCGAACCAGCTCCGTTCCTACCAAGCCTGTCGCACCAATAACCAATGCTTTTTTCATAGTTTGAGGAGATTTATGATGAGTAAAACATCCAGAATGATTAGCCCAAGTGCGACGTAAAGAAAATAATAGTATTTGTTTGCCGAAGCGTCCATCTGACGGCTTTCGCGGACTTCGCCTTCAATCATGGAGATTTTCCGAATCAGACGCGGTACATCATTTTTAACTTTGTTAATCTCAAAGTACTCTCCTTTAGTGATCTCGGCAAGCTCACGCAAATCCTCGGAGTTAAGGCGCGAAATCACCTCATTGCCGTTTGTGTCGCGTTTGTAGCCGTTACGCCCGGGTACGCGTGCCCCGCTTTCTGTTCCGACCCCCAAGGTAAAGAGTCGGATACCTGCATCCTTGATTTGCTCGGCCACACTTGAGGCAGATTCGCCGAAATCCTCTCCGTCACTGATAAAAATAATTACTTTTGACGTTTGTTTAACTGTTTTTTCCTCGCTAAGATGTTTTTCGAGAGCCATCTCGAGGGGCGGCGCGAAGTCTGTCCCACTTTTGGGTACAAGGTTCGTATTGAGTGTTTCGATGAATAGCTGGACGGCCTGCTGATCGAATGTCAGGGGGCATTGGACAAAGGCTTCCGACGAAAAAATAATAATACCTAAGCGGTCTGTACTAAAGGCATCAGAGATTTTTTTAAGCTCAAACTTCACTTTGTCAAGCCGAGAGGGAGCCACGTCCTCTGCGCTCATCGAACCAGAAAGGTCAAGGGCGATGTAAATATCCTTTCCAACCGCCTCTACCTCGCGTTTGATTTTGCCAAACGACGGCCCGAGCAACGCGAAAATGATTAGCACAACGTAAATCGTCCTGAGGACGAGCTTGATCCAAACCTTGGAAGCTCCTGTTTTTAGTGAGTTAGCCGCCCGAAAAGTACGCCAGACAAAGAGTGCGTAAAGCAGCCCAAAGATTCCTAGCAAGATAAACTCTTGCGTTCCTAAACTTTTGTACCAAGAAATATCCATACAGGCAAAAATACAAGATTTCTAC
>CAZNAK010000259.1:0-3342 GCA_964570645.1 uncultured Cytophagales bacterium
TTTTCATTTTCGTCTTGCGAAACTTCAAACGTTAAACCTGCCTCTTGTAAACGCATCACCATCTGACGGTTTTCAGGGTCACGGAAAAAGTCATAGGTGCTTTGTGCAATGCGCGGCCCGATTTCACTGACTTCCTCCAGTGTTTCGAGCGAAGCGTCCATCAAATTTTGAATATTACCAAAGTGCGCGGTTAGCTTTTGCGCGACCGTCTGCCCCACGTAACGAACGCCCAAACCAAATAAAACCTGTGCAAAACTTCGTTTTTTGGAGGCTTTCAGGCCATCCAAAATGTTTTGTGCCGACTTTTCTTTGAAGTTCGGAAGCGCAACGATCTCTTCAAACTTAAGTGTGTAAAGGTCCGCCACATTACGAATCATTCCCTCGCGATAGAAAAGTTCAATCGTTTTCCCGCCCAAACTATCAATATCCAAGGCCTTTCGGCTGACAAAATGCTCAATTCTACCTATCACCTGTGGCGGGCAGGCGGCTTCGTTGGGGCAGTAATGCGCCGCTTCACCTTCAGGACGGGTAAGCTGAGTCTGGCATTCGGGACACGTTTCAAGGAACTCAACTTTAGTGGCATCGGGCTTTCGGGCGGCGATTTCTACACCCGTGATCTTGGGTATAATTTCTCCCCCTTTCTCCACATACACCTGATCGCCTTTGTGGAGATCAAGTCCTTCGATGATATCGGCATTGTGGAGACTGGCCCGCTTTACGGTCGTTCCTGCAAGCTGAACGGGTTCAAGGTTTGCCACAGGGGTCACGGCACCCGTTCGCCCTACTTGGTAGCTGACAGACTTAAGGCGCGTACGCACGTTTTCGGCTTTGTACTTGTAGGCAATCGCCCATCGTGGGCTTTTGGCGGTACTTCCCAACACGCGTCGCTGGTCAAAACGGTTGATCTTGACAACGATTCCGTCCGTCTGGTAAGGCAGATTCATGCGCTCAGTTTCCCAATGGCGGATAAAGTCCATCACTTCCTGTATGTCTTTGCACTTTTTGTATTGATCCGACACCTTAAAACGCCAACTTTCGAGTAACTGCAAAACTTCTTCGTGGGTTTCGGCGGGAAGATTTTCTCCGTAAAAATCATAAACGAAGCAGTCTAAATTTCGCGCTGCAACGATCGAATTATCTTGCATTTTAAGCGTTCCTGATACCGTATTTCTAGGGTTGGCAAACTCGCGTAATGCCGAGACTCCGCGCGCCTCACGTTCTCTGTTTTCCTTCCGAATTTGTTGGTTCAGGGTTTCAAAATCTGTATCTCGCATAAAAACTTCCGCACGCACCTCAAACGTCTCGGGTAAATTATCCCCCTGAACTTGCAGTGGTAAGGCACGGATGGTGCGTACGTTTGCCGTAATTTCGTCGCCTTGTTTGCCATCGCCCCGCGTCACGCCTCGCAGCATTGCGCTGTTTTGGTAGGTCACGCTAATGGCGACACCATCAAATTTAAGCTCACAGACGTACTCAAAGTCATCGTCGATAATCTTTCGGATGCGTTCATCAAACTCCAATAGCTCCGTTTCGTTGTAAGTATTCGAGAGCGAAAGCATCGGATATTGATGCTTTACGGTCGGAAACTCTTTTGTAACCGTCCCTCCTACGCGCTGAGACGGGGAGTTGGGGTCGAAAAACTCAGGATGCGCCGCTTCCAGTTCGATCAGTCGGTTAAGAAGTTGGTCAAACTCATAATCCGAGATTTCGGGCTGATCTTCGAGGTAATACAGATGATTGTGACGACGAAGCTCTTTACGAAGGGCTTCAATTTCTTCTGAAATGGCGTTCTTATCTGGCATGATGGCGTATTTGAGATGCGTTCTCCGAGTAGAAACAACAGAAGCGTGTGGGAAGTTGGATTACTTTTTCACATTACGCATTTTTTCTAATAGCTGGCTGATCTGCTCGGCTTCTTCGGGGGTAATGCCGGTTGTAATACGATCCATCGAAGGCATTTTTTCATCAATCTGGGCAAGTAAAGCCTGCCCTTTTTCGGTCATAAAAACCCGTTTATGACGGCGGTCATTTTTGCAGGGACGGCGTTCGAGTAAGTCCATTTTTTCGAGTCGTGCGACCATCCGTGAGGTATCGGACATTCGGTTTACGAGTCGCTCCCGAATTTCGTAAACGCTTAGTGGCTTTTTGGGGTCACTGCCGCGCACGATACGAAGTACATTAAATTGTGACTGAGAGATTCCGTAGGGCTTTAAAAATGTATTTACCTCCTCGACAAGCCAGTTGGCAGTAAAAAGTAAGTTGACACGAAGCTTGTGCCACTCATTCTGGAACTTAATCTGCTTGACTTCTTTCTCGATGCTCATCAATATCAAAACTTATGATAGGAATCAAATGTTCCAACTTATATTATTCCACAAAAAAACCGATGAGACAAAACGCCTCACCGGTTTTGGATTACTTGAGCAAGTCGATTTTAGCGATTTTGCTCCATTTTTTTCTTGAGATTACTCAAGATATCGTTGTTACTCAACGACTCACTCGATTCTTTGCTATCTGGAATATCTACCTGAGGGTCATTTGAGGAATCATCGGTCTTGCGACGCGTCTTTTTCTTATTATCAAATTCCTTGTAGGTAGCAACGTGCGAGAGGATAATACGCTGCTCGTCACGCTTAAATTCAATCACCTTAAAGTCAAGCGAATCGCCGATATCTGGAACGCTTCCATCTTCACGCTCCAAGTGCTTGATTCCACAGAACCCTTCGAGTCCGTAAGGTAGCTCCAGCAATGCTCCTTTATCGTTTTTATTCACGACCGTACCCTTATGAACGCTTCCTTGGTTAAATACCGTAGCAAACGTATCCCAAGGATTCTCTTCGAGCTGGCGGTGTCCGAGTGCAAGACGGCGTTGTTCGATGTCCATTTCTAGCACTTTCACTTTGAGTTTTTCGCCTACTTTTACAAACTCAGAGGGGTGCTTGATTTTCTTCGTCCAAGAGAGATCAGATACATGAACCAACCCGTCAATTCCTTCTTCCAACTCTAGGAAGAGACCGTAGTTTGTCAGGTTGCGCACGATACCCTCATGCTCTGTCCCTGGCGCGTAACGCTGATGAACTTCTGGATTCGTCCAAGGATCCTCAGAAAGTTGTTTGATACCCAGTGACATCTTGCGCTCTTCGCGATCAATGGTCAAGATCACCGCTTCTACTTCGTCCTTTACACTCAAGAACTCCTGTGGGTTACGTAAGTGCTGTGACCAAGACATCTCCGAAACGTGAATCAAACCTTCTACACCGGGTTTGATTTCGAGGAAAGCACCGTAGTCGGCTACGTTCACGATACGTCCCGCTACTTTTGATCCTGCCGTCAGGTCTTCTG
>CAZNAK010000259.1:3352-4305 GCA_964570645.1 uncultured Cytophagales bacterium
ATCCCATGGATGCGGATGAAGTTGCTTCATGCCCAATGAGATACGCTTCTTGTCGTCATCAAAGTCAAGGACAACAATATTTACTTGCTCATCAAGTTCGAGTTTTTCGCTAGGGTGCGAAATACGTCCCCACGAAACATCGGTAATATGGAGAAGTCCGTCCACACCTCCCAAGTCGATAAATGCACCGAAATTGGTAATGTTCTTGACCACGCCTTCGAGTACCTGACCGCGTTCGAGGTTGTTGAGGATTTCGATACGCTGTTTTTCGAGGTCTTTCTCAATCAGCACTTTGTGCGAAACGACGACGTTGTCATTCGCGTAGTTAATCTTTACGACCTTAAGTTCCATTTGCTTATCGACAAAAACATCAAAGTCACGGATTGGCTTCACATCAATTTGTGAACCTGGTAAAAATGCCTCAATACCGTGGATGTCTGCGATCAAACCACCTTTTGTACGCCGCTTAATCACGCCTTCAATGACTAAATCTTCTTTGTAAGCCGTGTCAATTTCTTCCCAGGCCTTTACTGCTTTCGCTTTACGCCGAGAGAGTAAAATCTGTCCATTAGAATCTTCCTGACGCTCAATGTACACATCTACTTGATCGCCGACTTTCAGTTCGTCACGATTTCTAAATTCGTTGATCGGGATAATACCGTCTGACTTAAAGCCGACGTTGATAATCACCTCGCGATCAGTCATTCCCATGATCGTTCCGCTGATGACTTCATTTTCGTTAATGCTCCCCATCGCAT
Source organism: uncultured Cytophagales bacterium (assembly GCA_964570645.1). Classification (GTDB taxonomy): domain Bacteria; phylum Bacteroidota; class Bacteroidia; order Cytophagales; family Bernardetiaceae; genus DAISIL01. The sequence goes on from CAZNAK010000259.1 coordinate 4,111, forward strand.
CGTCGTACATAGCGAGCATTTCTTCTTGTTCAGATTTGGTGTAGCCTTCACCAAAGCCTGCAGCAGCTTGTTCGAGACGTTCCCAATCTACGTCCTGTTGTGCCGTGTTATCCTGAATTAGGTCTTCTGCCATAAAATGTATTAAAAAAAGAAAAGTGTTTATTCTTCTTGCCGCGTTTTGGCGAAAAAACAAAC
>CAZNAK010000260.1:0-4292 GCA_964570645.1 uncultured Cytophagales bacterium
CTCACCTGTCGCCGAATGCTACTTAGGGTACCTTGAAGCCGACAAAGAAGCAATCATTAAGAAGGATTTTGCGTGGTACGAAGGGTATTAGAGACTACTTCTTCTTATCAGACTTACCGACTAAGTACCCGCGCAAAATAAACGGAATCAAGCCCAAAACGGGGATATACAAAGAAATGGTAAATGGGTTTTTGAGCATCATCGGAATCAAAGTAGTAAGGCGTGGATTGAAATTCTCGACTTTACCGTGCTTTTTCCAACGCCGCTGAAACTCATGAAAAGCCACTGCCCAGAAAGCTGGCGACATAAACGGAAAGCGTTTCCAATTTTTGCGCCATTGCTTCCAGAGTTGCTTCCACTTAAATGGCTGCTGCCCATACTTTTCGACGTTCTCGTTTAACTCTTCCTGCATTTGTGCCCGAATCTGATTGGCAATTCGGATAAAATCCGCACGCTCAAGCTCCTCAAAGGGCTTATCCGTCATCTCATAAGGCTTAATTCGCTTACCACGCACGTAGTTCATCTGTGCCGGGAAAGCAAAATAAAAAATCCAGGGTTGTAGCACGATACAAGGCACAATCCAACTCAGAGGCAAAAATGGAATGCCGATTTTCTGTACCAATTTATCAATCCAATCAACTTTGAAGGACCCAGGGTTAATGTACTCCGCGTTAATCGTATGAACGGGAATAATATCCGTTTTGTACTTTATTGACATTCGGACAAAAGAGGTTGCGAACCGCTGCAACTTATATTTATTATTGAATCCCTTACCAATTCCGGGTACACCTTCGGGATAAATCAAAATATTTTGTTCGGTCATGTGCATCATCGTCTCAAAGTTGAGCGTTGTTGCATCGACGGCACCGCAGCGTTTCCAAATATCAACTACTTGATAAGGATTCATTAGAGTAGAAGCTGTCAGTAGGGGTGCGATTAGCGGTCGAATGGCATTTTCACCGTACTCATAACGTTTGTTGAACCTTGCCGCGAATATCATTCCGTCCCAAGGGAACGCCATTCCTGAGTGGTTGCCGACATAAATCAACGGACGTTCGGGGTTATTACGCTCGGGCGTACCGTCAAAACCAATAAACTCAGTTCTGAAATAATCCTCATCTAACTTATCCAACAGCTCACTCATCAGTGCCATTGCAAAGTCTTTATTAAAAAGTTTACTGATTTCTTTCCGATTTTTCCGAATTTCGTCCGTAAGGGTAGGATAATCAAGATGTTTGGTCGTTGTAGAGGCGGGCTGATTGGTCATGAGTATGTGATTATTTGTTAAACCAATTACAAATTTACGATTTTTGGCGTATGAATGAACTATTTATCAAAAATATCCAGTCTAGCATCGCTGTTAAGCAAGCTATTCTTGACGATTCAGCACTTTTGACAGTTTTAAACCGTGTTTCAGAGGCTTTTGTGGAAACCTTTAAGGCGGATGGTAAGGTACTTTTTTGTGGAAATGGGGGTAGTGCTGCCGATGCGCAACACATTGCCGCGGAGCTTTCGGGGAGGTTTTACATAGATCGCGCCCCACTTTTTGCGGAAGCTTTGCACGTAAACTCTTCTTACGTGACGGCAGTAGCCAACGACTACGGCTACGAGTTTGTGTTCGCACGCATGACCGAAGCGATGGGGCGAAAAGGGGATATTTTAGTCGGTCTCTCAACTTCAGGAAACTCGGAAAACGTACTTCGTGCTATCGAAAAAGCCAAGATGATCGGCATGAAAACCGTAGGTATGACAGGCGCGAACGGTGGAAAACTCAAAGAGCATTGCGACCTCATCCTAACTGTTCCCTCACAGGATACACCCAGGATTCAAGAGGCGCATATTTTATTGGGACATTTAATTTGTCAGGCGGTGGAGGAAAAGATGTTTGGATAAGACTGCAAGTGGTAAGTGTGAATTTTGATCGTGGACTCGCTCAGTACAATCACAAGTTGTGATTGTACGGGGGTTCTACAACTACAACCCCGCACCACAAGCGGATAAGTATGATTACTCTGAATATAAGTTGTGAGAAAATTGGGACTGCATAGACTTACTTAGGCTTCACACCAATCAGTAAAATATCATCAATTTGCTGTTCTTCTCCTATTTCCATCCACTCGGTAAGCCTTGCCTCCAATTCTTGTTGTTGCACCGCACAAGATTTGGAGTAATTCTCTTGGAAATACGCTCTAAGCTGACGTGCGCTGAACTTTCGGTTTTTCGGACCTCCAAACTGATCAGGGAAGCCGTCCGAAAAGAGGTGTAGGGCTTCGATGGCAATAGAAAGGAGAAGGGTACGACTCGTAAATGCACGTGATTGTTCGCGCTGCTCTCCTCCGATGTACTTAAGTTCTCCGTCCTGAACATAAACTACGCCGTTGCGTGCGCCTGTAAAAAGCACTTTATCTGGATAAAAGGTCAGCAGGGTAATGTCGTCGCGGATATTGGTCTTGGTTTGCTTGAGGGTTTTCCGAAGCCTTTGATGTAACTCACCCAAAATCTGGGCAGGGTCGTGGTGGCCCGACTGTATGATGACTTCTTTGAGGATTTCGTTACCCAACATACTCATCAGAGATCCCTGAACGCCATGTCCCGTACAGTCAGCAGCAGCTAAAAACGTTAATGGAACACCTTCAGAAGTAGTGCTTTCGTGTTCGAGAAAGAAAAAATCTCCCGAAACGACATCTTTGGGCTTAAAGATGACAAAACTATCGGAAAAATGCTCCGCAAACTCTGCCTCAGCGGGTAAAATGGCGCGTTGAATACGCTCGGCGTATTGGATGCTATCAGTGATGTCTTTGTTTTTCTGTTGGATCACCAAGCGTTGTTTAACGGAATTTTCAAAAAAATCTAAACATCGAGTTTATAAACGATGTGAGTCATGTTTTAAAGCATGTAAAGTGCTTAAAGCTTTAAAATCTCATGCTTTTCCTCCTCCCGAAAAGAAGCTAGCTCCTCCTTGGAGACAAAGCGTACCTCTTGGATAAGTTGCGCACCGGCTTGGTACTCGGGGTCAAAGCCTTTACGAAGCGTACCACTGACCTTCGTCACCTCATAAAAACACTCCACGGCATGAAAAGGAGAACGAATAAACTCTGTTACGTCGATGAGCTTTCCTACACTTACTTCTAAGCCTGTCTCTTCCTCAAATTCACGCTTTAGGGCCGCTTCCAATGACTCGCCAAACTCCACCCCACCCCCAGGCGGTAGCCAAAAGCTTTCCTGATGCGGAACGCGCTGACGAACCAGTAATATTTGATTTTGCTGACGTAAAATACCGCCCACCCGCACCCGCACACGGTTTTTAACGATCGAGAACTCACGCTTAGGCTTCCGCCAAGGACAATGCTTACAGCCACTATTGCAGCAGTAGCCGCGCTTTCGGTGATAGCTTTCGGTAAAAACCATCAATCCCTCATCGTTGAGGTAGTAGTCGTCGGGAGTTAGTTGAGGTGGTGTCATTGTCCGTTGAGCCATGCTTCGTACGCTGCGGCTATTTTCTCTTTTTCGCGTTCATAGGTTACCAAAAAAGCGTCAAACTGCGCTTCGGGAAGTTTGGCCCGTAAGTCATCGACTGCCCGTTCGGCGTAGCGTTCAAAACCTGCGCGTAACGACTCCATTGCGTAAAGCTTGAGCATCTCAATATTGTCTGTTAGCACTTCTGCGCCTGCCAGCGCGTAATTGTACGCCTCCGTGGGGTTTCCTGCCTTACGGTAAAAAGCGATTCCAGTTTTATAGGTATCTAACTCAAAAGGTAAAGAACGTATGCTTTTTTTGAGGTTTTTGGCAGCTTGTACAGAGTCATTCTGTGCAATAGCGACCTGCGCTTCAAAAAGCGATTTCCAGCCCGCAAGCGCGCGCGTAGGTTGAAAGTCTGGAAGTAGCTCCTGCATTTTTTTCAGTTCGCCCAAAAACGCATAACCTTGAAGCTGTGCGCGTAACTTGTATTCCAACGACTTAGGCTGCTGAGGAAGAATAGGCTTGATGCCTTCGAGATTTGCCTGCACTGCCGCAGAGTCTTTGCGCTGAATTTGGTAATCAATTCGTTTTGCTAAGGCTCGCACCTGAAGGTCGGTGCTTTTTATTTTGGCAAGCTCTTCCTCAAAAATGGCGTTTTCTAAGGAGTCCGTGAAGTAGTACAGCAGGCGATAGCGATCATTGTCCGTCCATCCGTTAGGTGTAGTTTGGGTTTTGTCCCAATTAAAGACTTTGAGCATCTCTTTGGCAAGTCCCTCGTAGGGATGGTTCTTAGTCAGTGCCCAAACCTGCCAAGTAAGCCGCGCACTTACCTT
>CAZNAK010000261.1:0-4277 GCA_964570645.1 uncultured Cytophagales bacterium
GCGCACTACTCATGATAAAAACAGCGAACTTTTCGACGCATAATTTTCCGCCGATCACCATCTCCTTCTACCAATTCCTTGGAGCTTGTATCGGAACAACCGTTTTTATTCCCATATACGTTTACTTGCTTCCCGACTTAAGTAATGGACAGTTTGAGACTGCCATGAGCCTTAAAGACGCTGGCTTGATCATTTTTATGGTGCTGACCTTCTCTATCTTTGCTTGGTCTATGTTTGTAAAGATCATGCAGACTACCTCACCGTTTACGGTAGCCCTTGTCAATAACTTGACACCAATTTATGCAATCATCATCGCTATTTTCTTTTTCGGGCGTTCGGAACTGATGAATATTGGCTTTTACATCGGCGTGGTCATGCTGCTGGCCTCTGTCTTTGCATATCCGTTCCTACGGCGTTATTACGAACAAAAAAACGATGAGTGAGCGCGTGAGTCTCCTATATCACCGAGATTTCGGTGCGCGCACCTCTACAATCGGAAATGGATAATCTGCACCCAGCTTTACGCCTAGTTTTTCTTGCTCAGCAGCATGAAGGTTGGCTGGCCAATGGATATTTCGACCTGAAATTGGGCGTAACTCCGGGATCCAGTGCTTGATATACTTCCCTTTGCTATCATACCGCTCTGCCTGCACACGGGTATTGAAATAACGGTCATTCCGAGGATCGTTACCGATACCTGAGATATAACACCAGTTTCCCCAGTTAGAAGCAGGGTCGTAGTCAACAAGCACAGACTCAAAATACGCTGCCCCCCATTGCCAGTTTACTTTTAAGTCCTTTACCAGAAAACTAGCCACATTTTGCCGTCCTCTATTAGACATAAAGCCCGTCGCTTTTAGTTCGCGCATATTCGCATCCACGAATGGATTACCTGTCTGACCGTTTACCCATTTCCAGAATAGCTTTTCATCATCTCGGAGGCGTAGTTCTTCCTCCCGAATACCCTTCCACTGAAAAATTTTATTACCGAACTTTAGGGCAACAAACTTGAAGTAGTCGCGCCAGAGCAGTTCAAAAATCAGCCAGTAGGTCGATTTGTTTTTGTAACGATCCGCTTCGTAATCTTTTATCTCGTACCAAAGCTGACGTGGCGAAAAGCAGCCATGCGCGAGCCAAGGCGAAAATTTAGACGAGTAATCTGCACCTAGCAGGCCGTTTCGAGTTTCTTTATATTCTTTGAGGCAGTCAGTATCCCAGAAATAGTGATCAACTCGCTCCCAAGCCGCTTTTGCACCGCCCCTGAACGCAATCGCTGTACGCTCATCCACCTCAAGGGGTGTCAAATCAAAAGTTGACTCGGTAGGCATAGGGTCACTAACTACGTCTTTTGGTGTTTGGATGGACTCAGGAGCCGTAAACAACTCGCGTACCTCCAAACCGCCTTTTTCAACTTTCTTACGGAAATGCGTGAATACATCTGGTAAATCCTCAATCTCAAAATTTAGGTCGTCAAGATGTACCAGCGTACTCTGCCAATAAAGGTTCAACTTCGCACCCAATGGCTTCAGACTCTGCGCTAGCCGACGTTCTACCCCCGTTTCTTCACTTGTGATCTCTTGGCTCGCATAGACATTTTCCACTTTGTATGCCTCGGCAAGTTCTGCCAGAACTATTTCGGGCTTTCCAATGCGTACAACTAACTTTCCCCCTAGTCCTTCAATCTCTTTTGCCAAGTGTTGTACAGACTCCACCAAAAAGCGAAAGCGATAAGCATCTGTCTTGGGAAAGCCCAGCGGCATTTTCTTGAACCAACGGGGATCAAAGCAAAAAACAGGAATCACTTCTTGTGCAGCATCGGTAGCGCGTACAAAAGCTTCATTATCAGTGCTTCGGAGGTCGTTGCGAAGCCAAAAAATACTACGGGTAGGCATCTGAAAAAATGTTAGTTTGCTTGGGAAGTAGTTGTCTAGCAGGATTGTTTTCGGGATGTCTTTTCAGGAATTACTTCAATGACTTAAGAATCAGAACTTCGTGCAGCGACCGCCCTGCTTAGTAAAAAATATTAAAGGCCTAACTTTTTCAGGACAAAAATCGTAACTTTAAAGTGTGAAGATAGTAGGATCAATATTTATCTTGGCTTTATCGCTGCTCCTGATGGAGAGTCAGTATATTTCAAAAAAGAATAGAGCGAAAAAAGAGGCAGAAAAAGCGTTTCGTACCAGCAAGTACGCGGAGGCTAAGGGTCAGTATGTGAGACTCAAAAACAACCTCAATGTCAATCTATCCGAGGTATCGCTTAATCTAGCGCATGCTTATTTCCTCCAAAATGACTCTTCGGCAACGCTATATTATCGTGAAACGCAAGGTGATGATAAGGAGCTAAATTCTGTTGCCTTACAACAGCTTGCTGTACTGCTAATGCAGAAGCAAGAACCACAAAAGCTAAAAGAACAGCTCGAAGAGGCTGTTAAACTTTCTCAAAATGCGATACGAGAAGATTACACCAATGAACGAGCACGCTTCAATTACGAACTCCTGAAGCGACTTCAGGAAGCACTTCAAGAACAAGAACAGCAAAATCAAGATCAGGAGCAGCAACAGGAATCCGAAGAGCAAAAAGAACAAAATCAGGAGCAAGAACAGCAAAATCAAGAAAACCAAGAGCAGCAGAACCAAAAAAGCGAGCAAGAGAAAGAGCAGGAAGGGAAAGAAGGGGAGAAAAAGGAAGAAAAACCCTCGGAAGCTGGTGACAAAAGTGAAGAGGAAAAAGCACAGCAGAAAAAAGAGGATCAAATTAATCAGCGATTGAGAAAGTTAAATCTCTCCCGAGAGAAGGCAGAGCAGCTATTTGAGGCCATGAGAAACCAAGAAAAACAATACCTCCAACAAAACCGTAAACGCTCTAAACAAGCAAATCCAAAAAATTTACCCGATTGGTAGCATTTTCGTAATTTTGCAATATGAGTTTGCGCAATCGAATCAACAAACAAAAACGTAAAGCCCAGTTACTCGGAAGTGACGAAAAGCGTCTGACAATTTCGATGTATCGCTATTTTCATCTTCGTAACCCACAGATGTTTCGTGATCATTTATACACAGCATGGGAAAAGATGGGCGTTTTTAGGTCGCCAAAGAAGGCATCAACGCACAAATTTCGGTTCCAGAAGCTAATCTTGAAGCACTCAAAAATCAGCTTGAGACCATTACACATCTGCAAGGTATCCGCTTAAACATCGCCATTGAGGACGATGGTAAGTCCTTCGCCATCCTTAAAATAAGAGTGCGTGATAAGATCGTCGCCGACGGACTCGACGATAACACCTTTGATGTCACCAATAAAGGTGTCCACGTAGATGCACAGACCTTCAATGAATTGGCAAAAGACAAAGATACCTTAATCGTTGATATGCGGAATCACTACGAAACCGAGGTGGGACACTTCAAGGGTGCGATTTGCCCTGACGTGGATACATTTCGAGATTCCTTGCCGATCATTGAGGAAATGCTAGAAGACTACAAGCAGGACAAAAATATTCTAATGTACTGCACGGGCGGTATCCGTTGCGAGAAAGCAAGTGCGTACTTTAAACATAAAGGCTTTGAGCGTGTCTATCAGCTTGAGGGTGGTATCATCAATTATGCCAAGCAGGTCAAAGAACAGAAGCTAGAAAATCAGTTTCTGGGAAAAAACTTTGTATTTGATGACCGCCTGAGCGAGCGCGTCGGCGAAGAAATTATTAGTGAGTGTCATCAGTGCGGAAAGCCCTGCGACACCCATACAAACTGTAAGAACCTTGCTTGTAACCTCCTCTTTTTGCAGTGCCAGGAGTGTGCCAAACGCTACGAAGGCTGTTGCTCACACGAGTGTCAAGCAGTGAACCAGTTACCCGAAGAGGAGCAAAAAGTTTTGCGGCGAAAGAACAAAAAGCAAACACCACGTTTATTTCGTAAAGGGCGGAAACTTAAGGAGCAGAACCTAGAAAAACCTCTACACACAGAACTCAAAACACCTCTGCTCAACAAATCAAAAGAAATACCCAAAAATACTGATGCTTGATATCCTCCAAAAAATTGCAGCACATAAAGTACAGGAAGTCAGAGAACAAGAAAAGGCTGTTCCGCTGGAGCAACTTTCAGAACTGCCGCTTTTTAAAAGAACGCCTACATCGCTTTCGGCCCCAATGATGCGCCCAACGAACTCGGGTATCATCGCAGAATTTAAACGCCGCTCGCCCTCCAAACCCAACATAAACCTAACTGCTCATCCTACTACTGTTGCCGAAGGGTATCAGAATGCGGGTGTTGTAGGAATGTCT
>CAZNAK010000262.1:0-4275 GCA_964570645.1 uncultured Cytophagales bacterium
ACTAGACCTGATTTTTTGTCAAGATACGAAAGTATTCCCTTGCAATTACGGCACGATACTGATTTACAGCTTCTTGATTCGTACCTCTACACGACGGTTTAACTTTCGGGTCTCCTCACGAGAGTTATCGGCGATAGGTTTGATTCCACCAAAAGCCCGTGTTGTGATTCGGCTTCTGGATATGCCCGCATCGAGCAGATAGTTTAAGACTACCCGAACGCGATCTCCTGAGAGGCGTAGGTTGAGGCTTTGCTTACCTACGTTGTCTGTATGCCCGCGCAGTTCAATCTCCATTTCGGGGTGCTTTTCGAGAGTCGCGAGCAGTGAACTTAAATCTGAGTAAGAGTTAGCTAAAAGCTCGGAAGTTCCACGTTTAAACTGAATGTTTTTGAGATTGATGGTCTTTCCAACTTCCAGATCAGTCTCGTCAAAGCTAGGTTCGGGAAGCTCTGGATCCGTCACAGTGACGGTCTCTTCCTCCTCGACGGGGGGCTTCTCTTCGGTCTCCTCTACCGTAACGGGCGGATCCTCAGGTTCTATTACGGGTGGGTCGGGGGTTTCGGGCGTAACTGGAATTTCAGGCTTTTCTTCACGCTTTTCTTCCTCTTTTTCACGCCATAGCTTCACGGTTCCGTCGTAGCTGGCTGTGGCAAGAATATCCTCCGAAGGGCTGAACCGACAAATCCGAATGAGATTTGTATGGCCCGTTAAAGTAGCAAGATCTTGCCCTTTTTCCCAGTCCCAAATTTTGGCAACGCGTCCATTTGCACCCGTTGCCATCAACTTTTGATCACGGCTAAAGGTCGCGCCACTGTAATTTCTTGGTGTTGTTACCGGAATAACCTGCTTGAGTTTTAGTGTATTCAAATCCCATATCGATACTTTCCCGTCAAACGACCAAGCGGCCATAGATTTCTGATCTGGTCCGATCACCACATCATTAAATCCGCCCGTGACAGCACCTATATATTTTGGATCGTTGATTTCCACAAAGCGTGTGCGTTTTCCCGTTTTAATGTTCACAAAATCTAATCGTGTACCTACGCTAATGATGACCTCTTTTCCGTTAGGGGTCACCGTGCCGCCTGTAATCGTAGAATACCACGTACCATCAGGGTTGTTTGCATCGTACAGCACCGTTGCTCGGTTTGAGGGACTGCTAATGTCAGCCTTCATTACATAACCGCTATTGCCACCGTAAACAATATACCGCTGGTCATTGGTGAAATCAACAAAAGAAATCGTTTTGCGAAGCGTCGCACCACTTACGGGTGGTTCTTTACAGCTATATGTACCTTTCCAGCGTCCTGTGTGCACATCCCAAACCCGAGCGGTCATGTCCGCCGAAGCTGACGCGAGTAGCTTACCGTCTGAGCTAAAGGTAGCTTCGTAAATATCATCGCCGTGGCCAAAAAGCCGTGTGATGGGCTTTCCTGTGGCTACATCCCAGAGTGTAATTTTTTTGTCTAAGCCCGCCGTAGCAAGCGTTTTACCATCAGGGCTAAACCGAAGGTTTTGTACTCCGCCCGGGTCATGCCCGCGCAAAGTCATGTAATCTTCGTATTCAAGCCTCTTTTCATCTTGTGCAAAGGATGAAAAAGAAAAAAATACTGTAATCAGTAGGAGAAGCAGAGTTTTTTGCATTACGTTATCTAGAAATGGTTGTTGTCCTATACTAACGTAAGTTTTGTGCCGAGTTTATGCAAAAAAAGCTAAAAATCAATCTTTCCCAAGCCTTCGCGCACTACTTCTACTAGATCGCCCTCGGCTTTAAGCACCGTAGAAGGCGCCACGCCACACGCTCCTCCGTCAATAACTATATCAACTAAGTCGCCGTAGGCTTCTTCTACCTCGTAAGCTTCCGTGAAATATTCTAGGACATCATCTTTATCGGCGCGTTTTACCGAGGTCGTTAGAATTGGATTACCAAGCTCGAGAACGAGTTCGCGCGGGATATTATGATCAGGGACACGGATTCCAACTTGCTTTTTCTTGTTATTGAAAATCTTAGGAACACGGGAGCTGGACTCTAAAATAAATGTGTAAGGTCCGGGAAGGAGCTGCTTCATGATCTTGAAAATGGGTGTACTGACACGCGCATAATTACTCAAATCCGAAAGGTCATAGCAAATGAAAGAAAGATGAAACTTACGCGCATTAGTGCCCTTAAATTTATAAATACGCTCAATCGCCTTGGAGTTGTAAAGATCACAGCCAAAACCATAAACGGTGTCCGTAGGGTAGGCAATGATGCCGCCGCTTCTGAGGCATTCGGCTACTTCCTCTAGCTTTCGCAGCTGAGGAGTTTCGGGATGTATTTCTATAATCATTATTTTTAACAATAGGAGTCCGTAAAAGTAAGACTAAAGGATGATCTGATCCAAAATTTGGGTAAAACGAACGTTTTTATTCTACATCCCTCCAAATTTTAAAGAAGTCAGGGGTCGAACAAAAACAATCCAAAATTCTTTGTACCTTAGATACGCAAAAGTCTAGTCTAATCAAAAGACTAAAACAAACACAAAAAACATTTCTACGAAAATGCGAATTTTTAAGGCACTTTTTCTGGTCACTTTGTTAGGGCTGGCAAGCTGTATGACTCCTTATCAGAAGGCACTTAGTAAGTTTGAACAAGCGAAGTACAACAGTGCCATTCCTGAATTTAAAGCTTATCTGCTCGAAAACCCTAAGCAATCGGGGGAACTGAACTATTTACTAGCCGAAAGCTACCGACGATCCAACCGCGCCGCTCAGGCAATCCCGTATTATGAGAACGCTATTGCTGGTTCCGACCTTGACTTTGAGCGTCAGGACTCGGCACGCTTTTATTATGCCTACGCCCTCAAAGCAGCCGAGCAGTACGAATTAGCGGAAGCCAAGTTCCAGTTTTATGCCGATAGTGGAGAAAACTACTACTTGAAAGAACGCGCCGCCAAGGAGGTAACTGCATTGAATAGTATTGATACTTTATTCGAGAAAAAGAAGTATTTCAATATCTATCCGCTTGATAGCTTGAACTCGCCTACGGCAGACTTCTCGCCCATGTTACTCTCCAAAGATGAGTTAGTTTTCACGAGTTCAAGGCGCGGCGAAGGCGTATTTGAGACCACAGGTGAGGGTTTCCAAGACCTTTACCTCCTCAAAATCAAGGATCAAGACAGTATCTTGGGAGAAATTACGCCGTTTGCCCAAAACATCAACTCTGAAAACGTCCATGAAGCTTCTGCGACCTTCTCGCCCGACGGAAAAACAATGATTTTTGCACGAAGTGGCTCAGGGGATAAAAAAGACCTTGAAACAGAAGTAAGCCTTTACATCTCGAAGTATGAAAATAACCTCTGGTCTGCCCCACGCCTGGTACCCGGAATCAGTCAGATCAACGAAGACCGTCGTAACCGTTGGGAGTCCACGCCGTTTTTGGCAGAAAATGGCACTATGCTTTATTTTTCCTCTAACCGCAGTGATTACCCCAACGAGGGTGGCCTCGACCTTTTCCGTGCTACGCTGGATCCCGAAACGGGCGATTTTATCAATATCGAAAACCTTGGCGATCAGATCAATACACCCAGAAATGAGCTTTTTCCTTACGTCGCAGAAGATGGAACGCTTTATTTTGCCTCCGACGGACAGGGTGGATTAGGCGGCTTGGATATCTATCGTGTACTCAAGAACGGAACTGTCCAAAATATGGGACGCCCCATTAACTCAGGCGCGGATGACTTTGGGTTAATCTTCCGAGATAAAAAAAGTGGTTTTTTCTGCTCTAATCGCCAGACAATGGGTGAAGGTAACGACGATATTTATCTTTTTGTCAAGGAAAAACCACCGCGTAAAGTCGTGTATTACTTACAGGGCGTGGTGTATTCACGTGATCCTTACACGGATGAAAAGCAGCCTTTACCGAACGCTACGGTAAAAATGGAGGATGAGTACCCTGATCTGACAACGGACGCTAACGGAAAATTTGCCTATGAAAAACCCGTCCAGATTGGTGAAAAGTACGCACTTCGGGCAGAGAAAAGCGCACATTTGCCCAACGAAACGACTTTCTCGACAGTTGGAAAGGGCGTAGATAAATCAACGCTCAAGAAAGAACTAACAGAAATCTATTTTGATACGGAATTGACACTAACCAAAGACCTTCTAAACGTAAGCGGTCCAAATCCACCAGAGATCGAAATTTTGTATGAGTTAGCAAAAGCACGACTTACACCTGAGGCAAAAGTAAAACTCGATCAGTTTAGTATATTTTTGAAGGAATATCTAAAAGTTTAT
>CAZNAK010000263.1:0-1813 GCA_964570645.1 uncultured Cytophagales bacterium
TTGCCTTGAGATCTATGATACCTTTAGCATCAATTTCCTGATTTTTGAATAATTGATCATGAAAAAATGTAGAAAAAAGGGCTTTTCGTGCTGGAATAGCGTTTGGTTGGGCTTCAATGGCGGCCTCTGCAACACGAATCGCTTTAGAGGGACTTTCTTCCATCAAGTTCTGGGCAATGAACGACAAGAACTCAGCCCTCAGTTGATTACTCTTAGAAAATAATTGATTGCGTTCTTTCTCATAATACTGCCATTGCAACACTGCCCCGACACCCACCAAAGCGGCTACCAGAAAAAAGAAATATGCTGCGAACTGCCAACGTCGCTTACCCCGCTTCTGACTCCGAAACTGCTTCTGACTTCGCCTCCGAAGGTCTTCGGTTTCGCTCCGCTCTCTTGCCCGGCATTTTACGGTTTCATTGATAAGCCTAAGTTCGTCAGCAGTTAAAACCCCTGAATGTGCTTTGTACGATAAAACCTGATACGCTCGCTGTGCGGGACGTTCCGACTTTTCAATCTTCTGCGCAATGACGAATTGAAAATCAGGATGTTTGAGCCGAAGCGTACCCTCGGTGGCTTCCTCCAAAAGCATCGTCACTTTTGAGTATTCTACAAAATCACTCTGTGGAAGTGCGGTATGCTCAAAGAGTTGTCGAATCTCGGTACGTGTAACCGTGTCTTTTTCCGTAAACAACCGAAACACCTCTAGCAATAAGCCTGACTCTGCTTGTTTCGGGAACTGCCTTTCCAGACGTAGCCACTGTGTTTTGGCGAAGTCTGGTAGCGTAAGCCCCTCGCCCTTAATTTTCTTGAATAATACATCGTTCCAAACGGGTCGGGGTACGCCTTGCCTAATAGTTGCCTGCCAAAACTTAAAGAATATCAGGCTCAGTGTTACACTTCTGGACTCGTAGTTACCCGCAATGATCTCCTCGGCAATAGCTTCGGGAAGATGTTCTTCCCAAACGATACCGTACTTTTCTTTCCAGTCCGAACGGTTTGTCCAGTAACGCAAACCCGATACAATTTCCTCTTTAGAGAGCGGTAAAAAAGGCACTTTTTGATAGTCAATGCCAGAAAGTAACTGCTCAAGGGCAAAGTAGTGCGCTGTATCTACTAACAGAATGATTCCTCCTTTTAGCTGAAAGGAGGCATCCCGCAAGACTTCCATAAGTGTATCCCAAAGCGGATGATCTACCCTAAGGTGGTCTAATATCAGATAAAGCCCGTTGGACTTTTCATCCAGACTTTGCCAGTACTCCTTGAAAGATAAAAACAGATCGCCAGGATGCGCTTCGTGGAGCTGCGTTCGTAGATTAAATTCTTCGGAAGCATCTAGGTAAGCATAGATTGCCCCTTCGGGAAGGCTAGCAGTGAGTGATGTTCTAGCCCACGAGGTCTTACCCATCCCCTTTTCTCCTACTACTAATGCAGTAGGCGTGAGTTGTTCTAGGTCAGGTATATTTAAGCGAGTAATTAGTAGTTCTTGACCGCTTTGATACCCCCTAAGTAGAGGAAAAGGGTAGGTCGTCATTGTATTCATAGCTTCAAAAGTAGGAAATTAAGGAACATCACCCTTTACTTGGATATGGAGAAAGTGCATTTCGTTACCCAAAAAACAAACATTGCACTTACAAAATCCCTGAAGGTGAACTAATTTTGTTCTACAAAACGTATTCTTGTTGAGAATAAATCTAACGTAGCTTGTGAGAATCACCCAAATGCTCGAAGAACGCAAACAACAGACCTTGTTTTCGTTTGAGATAATCCCCCCCCTCAAAGGGCAAAGTATGAAAAATATCTTTGCCGCCAT
>CAZNAK010000263.1:1823-4256 GCA_964570645.1 uncultured Cytophagales bacterium
CTTTGATGGAATTCAAACCCGCTTTTGTCGATGTAACCTACCATCGGGAGGAATTTGTTTACAAAAAGCATGATAACGGATTGCTAGAGCGTCGAGTCACCCGAAAACGCCCAGGTACGGTAGGAATCTGCGCTGCCGTCATGAATCGCTATCATATTGAAGCAGTACCCCATATTATCTGCGGCGGTTTTACCAAAGAGGAAACCGAAGATGCCCTCATCGACCTTAACTTTCTAGGTGTAGAAAACGTTTTGGCTCTGCGCGGAGATTCCATAAAAAACGAGGGGACTTTCAAGCCAGAACCCGACGGACACGCCTATGCGACCGATCTGATCGAGCAAATTGAGCAGATGAACAAAGGGCAGTACCTAGACGAAGAACTTCAGAACGCTGACGAGACCAACTTTTGTATTGGTGTGGCCGCCTATCCAGAAAAGCACTTTGAAGCACCAAACCTTTTGAGAGACCTCAAATATTTGAAACAAAAGGTAGAGCTAGGTGCAGAATACGTCATTACGCAGATGTTTTTTGATAACGAGAAATATTTTGCCTTTGTCGAGCTATGTAAAGAACATGGGATCAATATTCCGATCATCCCAGGGCTTAAACCACTGACCAGTAAAAAGCAGCTCACGGTACTTTCGCGTGTGTTTCATATTGACTTTCCCGAGGAATTTGTCGAGGAGATCGAAAAATGTGATTCGAGAACAGACGTACGGCAGGTAGGCGTAGATTGGTGTATTCAGCAGTCCAAGGAACTCATGGAACGTGGCGTTCCCTGCTTACACTATTACACCATGAGTCGTTCTAACGCAACACAAAAAGTAGCAGCAGCTTTGTTTTAACTCAGGGCGAGTTACGGACTGCTCTTTGTTGCTTCAAGAAAAAGCTAATTTGAGGCAAAACAAAGAACCCAAAAGCTCTGACAACTTTTGGGTTCTTTGTTTTGAAAGTGCAGCTATAACCTACTCACATTCATACGTGTACGTAGTTTCAAAGCTTGTAGTAAAGCTTACACCACCCTCGGACGCTACTATTGTCCCTACGGTGCGCCCCAAAAAGCCCTGCGCATTGAGTGTACCTGTCTGTTCCATGACCGTATCACCGTTTGCGTTTACACTAACAAGTCCGACAGGCTGGCAGTTATCGTACGTAAAAGTAGTAGATGTTTGTAGGTTTCCGCTTGCATCGAAAGCCTCCTGTAAACCGAAAAGTTTGGGAGCGACAAAGTTGGAAAACTCTGTATATCCCGTCAAGGTATCGGAGGCATCAAAGCTTTCTGCCAAGGTATTATTTCCCTGTGAATCATAGCTGTAAAGTATGTAAGCTGTCAGGTTACCATTCTCGTCGCTATCCTCACGGATTAAGTTACAGTCGTCATACGTTTTTTCGGTTGTGAGTACGACATCTACAGGCACAAAAGCACTATTTGTGGTAGAAGTAATTGTCGTGTTACGGGCACGCTCATCGTAGGCATATTCCGAAGTAACTACGATCGCTCCAGCAGGTGTAGAGGTAGTGTTGGTAAGGCGCGAAACCACCTTTTTGCCATTGATCACTGTATATTCAAATACACTACGTACCTCCGAGGTTGTCCCCGAAGTATTGTTAATTGTGACTACTTCGACGGGAAAACAAGGCTGTAAATTACAGGGATTCTCCTCCTCACAGACATCACCGCTCCCCTCAGTGAGAGCCGCTTGTACAGAAACCGTTCTTTCTGCCATAGCCGTACCGCCATCGCCGATTGCGGTCAGCGTAATTGTGTAGGTTCCCTCATTTTCGTAAACGTGCGTTGGGTTTGCTTCACTAGAACTCGTCCCGTCACCAAAATCCCAAGAAAGGCTATTTGCGTTGGTTGTCGTGGACGTAAATTGGACGGTCTCGCCTGTTTCGGGCGATTCAGGGGAGAACGTAAAACTTGCTGTCGGTGTATCCGCTGGGGGAGCTGTTACGGCAATATTTCTTTCTGCCATAGCCGTACCGCCATCGCCGATTGCGGTCAGCGTAATTGTGTAGGTTCCCTCATTTTCGTAAACGTGCGTTGGGTTTGCTTCACTAGAACTCGTCCCGTCACCAAAATCCCAAGAAAGGCTATTTGCGTTGGTTGTCGTGGACGTAAATTGGACGGTCTCGCCTGTTTCGGGCGATTCAGGGGAGAACGTAAAACTTGCTGTCGGTGCCTCTGGTGTGGAGGGCGCGGGTACATCATACTCCTCATCGTCGCCTCCACAGGCTACAAAAAAGCTCATTAATGCTGTGCAAACAAAAAACCGTAACCAAGTCATTTTCATAAGCTTAAAAAGTTAATTCTCTACGAATATAACGACTAATGCTATTATAATTACTATTTTACAAGATATATTTGCAAAAAGGAAGACTACTCCTGAGCCATTTCTTTTACGCGAAAAATATTTTTAAGCTATGTGTCCT
>CAZNAK010000264.1:0-4214 GCA_964570645.1 uncultured Cytophagales bacterium
ACGAACGGTAGGGTTGATAGAATACGAGGTGTCACCGTCGCACTCCCAGCGTGATGCGTCTTCTTTATCACTTGATTTGTAAGAGCGGGTGATGATTTCGACTTTTTTCGAGACCATAAAGGCCGAATAGAAACCAAGTCCGAAGTGTCCAATGATCTGTTTGGAGTCGTCGGCTTCCTTGTATTTTTCGAGGAACTCCGTCGCGCCCGAAAAGGCAATTTGGTTGATGTATTTTTTGATTTCTTCGGCGGTCATCCCGATTCCGTTATCGCTGACGGTGATCGTTTTGAGTTCTTCGTTGAATGACACCTTGACACGTAACCCGTCGGTATCGCCTTCGTACTCGCCCAGAGAAGCGAGTCGTTTTAGCTTCTGGGTTGCGTCGATGGCATTAGAAACGAGTTCGCGCAAGAAAATTTCAGTATCAGAGTAGAGAAACTTCTTGATAATCGGGAAGATATTTTCGGTATGGATGGAAAGTTGTCCTTGTTCCGCCATAATTGTTGCGTGTTTTATGTTGTGATTAATACTCAACTAATCGAATAATATTCCAGTCCGTTTTAAGGTGTCAAAATGGCAGGGTTGGTGCATAAATCAAGACTTTTATTCTTGTTTCTTGCCGGGCTTTCTCTCCATACATGGGGCGATGTAAAGAAACTATTTTAAGATCCTCTCCGTTTTTAAAATGTGGAACTACTTTTATTATCTAGCTGGGAGGTCGAGGAAAAATCTAGCTTTTCTAATGCTTTTTCCATTTTGGACATTACCTCACTTTTGCAGAAAGTTAAGAAAGAGTTAGTCTCGGAATACGCTGATAGGTTGGAGAAAATCAGTGTTTTTGGTTCATATGCCCGTGCGGAAGCTGACCGCTACTCAGATATTGATTTGATGATTTTTTTACGTGAGAGCTCTTCATTTTTTGAGGATGAACAACAGATAAGCCACATATTGATTCGATTGGGACTTTCGTACGATAAAATTCTATCGCCGCTAGTACGAACGGTCTCTTTTTTTGAAGAAAAGGTCTTAAAATCTTCGTTTTACCAGTCAATAAACCTTGAAGGAATTACGATATGGAAGAAATAGAGGCACTAATCAAACGATCAAAGCAATCTCTGGAATCCGCCCATGCGCTTTTTGAAAAGCAAAGCGATTACGTTGCGGCGATTTCAAGAGCTTACTACGCAATGTTTTACTCCGCACGCGCGTCACTCGTTCGGGAAGGTGTGAATGTTAAGACACATAAGGGGCTAATTGTAAAGTTTAACGAAGAGTTCACTAAGACAGAGAAAACATCATTTATACTTTCCCGTCAACGAGATACGAATCTGCGAATCCTGGGCGTAGGCACGAAACAGGCTTCCTTCTTTTGAAAGCGTGTGAAGTCGGCCGTGAATGTTATAGATCAGTTCGTTGTGTTGCCAGGTCACCATCGGAACTTCAAAAGTTAAGATGGGTTCATCAAAGTCAGGCTTGAGAAGTTCTTGAACGACCCAGTCAGGTAGCGGCTGGCTTCCTTCTTTTGGAATACCCCGTCCCTGAGCATATTCCAGACGTACTTCCACCCGTTCCTATATCAGAAAATATTGCTCTGGGGCGATGTGTATGAGTTTTTCAAGAACAGTCGATTCCATAGGGTTCGTTTTTGATTAAAGATAACGAAAAATAGCAGGACTGGCTTACGAGTGATTGTGCAGAAGTTTTAAAAAATCCTTATCCTTGTCGATGCAACAAACCAACCCTGAACGTATTCTCGAATCAGTAGAAGCAAGCTGGAGGCAGCAGAGCTTCGTTAAGACACACATAAACAACAAAACTAAAGATAGTAATGAGGTAAAGTCGATCTTGATTCGCCCGATTCTGATAAAAGATGAAAAAAAGCTGGGCTTCAGGTATCGTTATTCGACCAAAGATGTGGTAAAAAACTACGACCTGAACGAGGCATTAACCGTTCTAGCAGCGTTTTTGGCAGAGAAATCTCCAAGCTCCGTTCGGGTTTTTACCCTTAAGCAAGACCTTGAGTTCTTGTGGAACAAAAAGCGTATCCTCCGATTCCGTGAACTAAAACCTAGTCATACCGAACACCTCCCCCTAGCTCACGACCGCGAAAAAAAGCGAAAAACTAATCCTAAAGATGCGCCTTACCTCCATGCGCTGAACATCACAGACGCAAAAGGCAATGTCTATAAAAACGCCCAAAGCAAGTACAAGCAAATCAATCATTACATCGAAATTTTGAGTTCCCTACTCCAAAAGCTCCCCGAAGACAAGCCCCTAAAAGTTATCGACATGGGATCGGGAAAAGGATACTTGACTTTCGCACTGTACGACTACCTCAGCACCCAACTCGGTAAGGAGGTCACTGCCGTTGGTGTAGAGTACCGACAGGAACTGGTGGACTTTTGTAATGAAGTAGCGCGAAAAGCCAGCTTTGAAGGCTTATACTTTAAGCAGGGCGCGATTGAAGCGTATCAGACCAAGTCCGTAGATATTCTAATCGCCTTGCACGCCTGCGATACGGCTACGGACGCTGCAATCGCTAAAGGGATTCAGGCAGAGGCGCAACTGATCGTGGTCGCGCCTTGTTGTCACAAGCAAATCAGGCGTGAGATAGAAAAAAATAAACCCCATAACGAGCTTGAATTTCTGACTCAGTACGGAACGTTTTTGGAGCGACAGGCAGAAATGGTCACAGATGGGATGCGCGCCTTGTTACTAAACTACTATGGGTACTCGACCAAAGTCTTGGAGTTTGTATCGAGCGCACATACACCCAAAAACGTTTTACTCATAGGGACGAGAGATAAAGTTCTTCGTGCAGAAGAACAGGAGCGCATTTGGGATCAAATTCAGGATTTAAAGACATACTTTGGGATCGGCTACCATCAGCTTGAGCGACTGATGGGATTGGGAGAGTGAATCACCGCAAATTCAGCATTTTATTCCCTCCTTCTTTAATAACTCTGCCAAAGAGAGATTTAAGTTTTTGAGAACATTGACTTCTTCCTCCTAGTTTAATGATCTGATTTCTTCGGCCGTAGCGACTGTTACTTTTTCAAGATTGAAGCCTACTTCACCTGTATAATAGTTGTACTTTTTTTGTCCATATTCTCATACAAATGATTGCCGCTTGTAATCCACTTGAACCCATAATATCTTCTGGTTTTTTCTTTCCGATAAGGACTTGTGCGAAGTTTTTGTAAAAAACGGGGCGTTCCTCAATCATCTCATAGATGACCTGACGGAGTAATACCTCATAGTCGCTCAAGGGAGGAGCAAGTAAAGCACTCATAACTTGTTTTACAGTCTGCACGATTTACATATACAAAAGTTCCTTTGTAGAATCAGTGTGAAAGTGTAATAACCCCTATTTCACCGTTCGATAGTTTTTCTTAACTTGCTCTTATGGAACACCAATTAAAACGTTGGCTGGTTGGCTTGGACTTCTCCGAAACCGACCAACACCTGCTGGACTACGTTGCTTTTTTGGCAGGTTTGCTCAAACCCGAAGTCGTTTATTTCGTTCACTCGCCCGAAAACCTCGACCTGCCCGAAACGGTCAAGGCGGCGGTATATCAAACCGACCAGCCGCTGGATGAATTTTTCAAGACCAGAATGCACCAAGCGGTAGATAGCCGGTTTGAAGGACTAAAGGACGATATTAAATTGGAATGTAAAGCAACTGAGGGACCGCCTTTGCAGGAAGTCCTGCGTTGGTCTAAAATCAAAGACGTGGATTTGATCTTGGTGGGCAAGAAGCATAAGTCGGGCGGAAGCGGTATTTTACCCAAGCGATTGGCACGGCAAGCAGCTTGCTCCATCGGGTTTATCCCCGAGAACACCAAACCCAACTTGAAGCGGATCATGGTGGGGGTGGACTTCTCGGATGCCTCAAAGAGCGCCATGGAACGTGCCTTGAGCTTCGCCAAATCGTATGGAGCCGCCGAGATACTAGCGCATAATGTGTACGACGTACCGCAAGGGTATAGCTCGGCGGGAAAATCGTTTGAAGAGTTCGCCGAAATTATGAAAAGTCACGCGGACACCCGCTACCGGATTTTTATGCAGACCATCAAGACGGATAATGTGACGGTAAGCCCTGTGTTTTCTCTTAGCGAGAAAAAAGCTCCCGCTCGAACGCTTTGCAAAGCCGCACAAAGTCATCAAGCTGACCTTTTACTTATCACCTCACGCGGGCGAAACCGCTTTTCGGC
>CAZNAK010000265.1:0-4209 GCA_964570645.1 uncultured Cytophagales bacterium
TGGGAAGGACGCAGGTAGTCTGTCTGTCCCGTAGGATAGTTGATAGCGGAAACCTCAGACTTTAAGATACCGAACGTCGGGCCGTTCACATATTCCGCTCGTTTGTATTTCACTTCAACGAGTCCAATTTCAATAACTTTTGCCCGGATGATATTGCCGTTTCTCAGGACGATGAGTTCTGCACCGTAGCTGCGTTTTCCGCCTTCGGTGAGTTGCCGCAGGGAGTCAATTTTTTCTTGCTGTGCCTGAGTAAGTGTCGAAAAGGACAAAAATAAAAATAAAAAAAGTAGGAGTCGCATCAGTCTTCTTTGTAGTTGAGGTCATCAAAAATTCCGTTGGTTAGGCGGATTACGTCGGAGGCATCGGTGCGCTCCACCAGAGTGGCTTTGAAAGTCCCTGCAATGAGTGTTTCATCCAATTTTTGGCGTTTGATGATAAATTCGGTTTCGGTAGTATCAGGAACAGCAGGAAGTTGGTAGGTCGGAAAAAAGCCGCTTCCCTCTTCAGTTTCAATCCATTTAATGGTGTTAATGCCACCAATTTCAGAATAGACGGTTTTGTACACACCGCGGAGGTCATCGAGGTCTTTGACATCTAACGTAAGTTCAAAGCGTTCAATGGTGTTTGGATTGTCCTCGAATCCGGCGATGATAATTCGATAAAAAAACTCGCCTTCACGGTCGTTTTCATCTTCGTAATAAACCACTTGTCCGACTTCTTCGACGGCGAAATTTCTCGCTTGCCATCGTTCTTCGCGCTCTTCAATCTCAAATTGAATGGTTTCCTCACGAATAACCTGAAAGGTCTCGGTGTATTGCTGACAACCCGTAAACGCTGATACGGAACAAAAAAGGAGAAGTGAGCAAAAAAATCGGCTCATAGTTTTAGGAATAGAGTTTTACAAGTTTACAAAACTTACTTTACTAAAAGCAGCTTTTGCTATAATTTCCAGTTGTAGGTGGGCTAAACCCGATAAAACGGTGGTTTTTGAACTACAGCAGGCACTTTTTTATTACGAATGAGGATAAAAATCTCCGTTCCCTCTTCGGTATGCGCGTTTTGGATGTATCCCAAGCCAATCCCTTTTTTGAGCGATGGCGACTGCGTTCCTGAGGTTACAAAACCGATTTCGTTATCCTCGGCATCCACAATTTTATAGCCTTGGCGCGGAATCCCACGTTCGGAGAGCACAAAACCTGTCAGTTTTCGGGTTACGCCTTCCGTCTTTTGGCGTTTGAGATTCTTGGAGTTGATAAAGGGATATTTAAACTTTGTGATCCATCCCAGACCTGCCTCCAAAGGTGAAGTTTCGTCCGTGATGTCATTTCCATAGAGGCAAAAGCCCATCTCGAGGCGTAAGGTATCCCGTGCGGCCAGACCAATCGGCATGATTCCTTGCTCTTTTCCCGCTTCCAGAACTGCATTCCAGAGAGCTTCGGCGTTTTTGTTCTCGACATACAACTCAAAACCGCCCGATCCTGTATAGCCCGTCGCCGAGATAATTACATCTTTGATACCTGCCATTTCACCGACTTTAAAGGTGTAAAATTTGAACTCCGAAAGATCAACCTCGGTAAGTGTCTGTAACACCTCAGTGGCCTTGGGACCTTGCACGGCAAAAAGGCTCATTTCGTCGGAGCGGTCTTCGATTTGGGCGGCAGGCTCGTTGTTTTTTATTACCCAAGTCCAATCTTTTTCGATATTCGCTCCATTGACGACCAGCATAAATTCCTGATCGGCGAGTTTGTAAACCAATAGGTCATCCACGATCCCGCCTTTATCATTTGGAAAGCAAGAATACTGCGCTTGCCCAACCTTAAGCTTGGCAACATTATTACTGGTCAGGTTTTGAACAACCGCCTCGGCATTTTCGCCCCGGACAAAAAACTCTCCCATGTGCGAGACATCAAAAATTCCGACGCGCTCACGCACCATATGGTGTTCTTCGATCTGTGAGGAGTAACGCACAGGCATCTCAAAGCCTGCAAAGTCGATCATTTTTGCGCCTAGGGCAACGTGTGTATCAAAAAGTGCCGTTCGTTTCATCGTCGTGTTGTGTGTTTAGGGCAAATATACGGAAAACCTAGTTTGATGCTTCACATATCATCAACTGGAAGTGACTATCCACTCCCAAAGTCTTCGACGATTGTGAGGGATTCCCTCACGGTTTACGCTTGACCCTTTATCAAATTTAGCTAACTTGCTTGAAAAAAAACAGCGCATGGATCTTAATGCCCTCACTGCCATTTCTCCCGTCGATGGTCGCTATCGAAATAAAACGGAAGCCCTTGCTCCTTATTTTTCCGAATTTGGATTGATAAAATACCGCGTTCGGGTGGAGGTGGAGTATTTTATTGCGCTAACCGAGATTCCGTTACCACAACTTAAAGCGATTCGGCGCGAAAAACTCCTTCAGCTTCGGGAGGCATATACCAAGTTCACGCTTGAAGATGCCGAAAAAATCAAATCCATCGAGCGCGTTACCAACCATGATGTAAAAGCGGTTGAATATTTTTTGAAGGAACGCTTTGAGGAAATCGGGCTTTCTGAGTTTAAAGAATTTATTCACTTTGGGCTGACCTCGCAGGACGTAAATAATACGGCTGTTCCGATGCTTTTGAAAGAAGCATTAAAAGAAGAGTTTGTGCCACCGTTTTCGGAAGTACTGGCACTTTTAGAGCAATTCGCAAAGGAGTGGAAAGCCATTCCGATGCTTGCCTACACGCACGGACAGCCCGCCTCCCCGACGCGGCTCGGAAAGGAAATTGAGGTATTTGTATATCGCCTTCGGGAGCAGAGTTTTTACTTGAATGACATTCCGTACGCTGGTAAATTTGGCGGTGCGACGGGAAATTTCAACGCGCACTTTGTCGCTTATCCTGATATTAATTGGCATAAGTTTGCCGAGGCGTTTTTGGGTGATAGACTAGGACTCAAACGCGCACAAGTCACGACACAAATTGAGAATTACGACCATTTAGCGGCACTTTTTGATGCGTTACGTCGCCTGAACGTGATTCTGATCGACTTTTGCCGTGACGTGTGGACGTATATCTCGATGGGCTATTTCACGCAGAAGATTAGTAAAAACGAGGTAGGCTCTTCGGCGATGCCCCACAAGGTGAACCCGATTGACTTTGAGAACGCAGAAGGAAATCTGGGGATCGCTAATGCGATTTTCTCACATTTATCCCAAAAACTACCGATCTCACGCCTCCAGCGTGACCTGACCGACTCCACCGTATTACGGAGTGTCGGTGTGCCGATTGCGCATACCTTGATTGCTCTCAAATCCCTTCAAAAAGGACTCGGAAAGTTGCAAGTCAATGAAGCAAAAATCCAGTATGATTTGTCGGAAAACTGGGCAGTGGTCGCCGAGGCATTACAAACCATTTTGCGCCGCGAAAACTACCCCAAGCCCTACGAAACCCTCAAAGCCCTTACGCGCACAAATGACAAAATCACCGAAACAACGATTCAGGAGTTTATCGACACACTAGAAGCCTCGGAAGAAATAAAAGCGGAAATGCGTCAGATTTCGCCGTTTACTTATGTGGGGAGGTAGGGAGTTGTCGGTGGGGACATCGACAACGGCTTAAAGGTGCAGAAAAGTGCTATGCACTGACGGTTTCGATGCGAGGGGTTGCGGTATGAATTTCGTCCTGATTTAGCACATAAACATCACCGAAACCTGTCTGTATAAACTCTTCGGTCTGTACAAAGGCAATCATTTCATCAAGCGGTATCCATTTATCAGTTGCCCAAGTCATACTTTCCCCGATGGAGTAGTTTGTCCAAACCTCTGCCTCTCCATGAATGAGCTGTAACCGCTCAAGACAGGCGACTAGCTTATCGGTTTGCTCGGGTGTGGTGTATTCTACCGAAGTCATATAAACAGGTTTTGAAAGTCCCTTGAGCACCTCTAGCTCAAAGCCTTCTACATCAATCTTAATAAAATTAGGTTTCCCAAATAGCTCAATTAAGGAATCTAAGGTGATCATTTCGACCTCCCGTTTTGTACTCCAGTCGTATTGAGCAAAACGTCCACTATCTCGTGTTGCCTGAATCCACTCTTCCGAGAATGACGTGATGGTATTTACGTTGGCGACGTTCATGGTCATTGTGCCTGCCTGAGCCGCAATCCCTTTTTGTACAATTTTTAGATTTTGTCTTTTAAACTTCTCCTCAAGAATATCAACACACTCTTGT
>CAZNAK010000266.1:0-3679 GCA_964570645.1 uncultured Cytophagales bacterium
TGCGCAAAAGCTTCAAAAGCGTCGCCTTCAAAGCCTAAAACGCATCCAAAACTTGCTCTATAACTCTTGGAATACCGAGTATCTCCTTCGCATGAGTGACCGTCAATCTGAGGACTATTTACGAATTGCCTTACATTGGTCGTTTCCGCAGGCTTATTACTGTATCTACTTGAATATGAATGCGTTTTTTACGGCAAAAAGTATTCATTGCAAAACCCACGATGCGCTTATTCGGCAGTTTGCTAGTTTGGTCGAACATGGGGCTTACCCCGAAGCTATTAGTTTTTTTCTTACCGGTGAACTTCAAGCACCCGACTTTAAGCACTTGGCGCAGTACAATCCTCATCTTAAAAACGTCGAACTATCGCCTATTCAAAATATCGAAGAGGCAGATACCTCAATTGGAAACTTTCTACTAACGACACGTCGGCACAAAGCCAAACAAATCAAAGAAGATCGACAAGCGCGCAAACGAACCGCCATAAAGACTAAAGAGGGCAACATTCGTAAGCAATTTGCACGCGAACATTGGAAAATCATCACCGATAAGATGGGCAGTACTACCTTACTCGACTTATTATACCGCCTTCGTATTAAGGCAAACTACCAGGAGGTCGATAGTTTTATTCAAGGAGAGATAAACTGCCGTCCCTTTTATGCTGCTTTACGAGAGCTTGTGGCTTATCTAAACTTTATACACGAAAGCTACACGGCACGTATCATCGGGTTAGATCAGTTTACTGAAATCATAGAAGAGTTCCCTGGACGAAAAGAGCAACGCTTTGTGGAGCATCGGCTTAACAAACGGATTCGTCCCTTGTTTTAAGGCTAAAGATGCTTTAGTTATTAGAGCTTTAGCCCTAAAACGGTAATGTCGTCGCGCTGATCGGCACCCCCCTGATGGTTATCTAACACCTCTTCGAGTCGCTCCTGCTGACGGTCTAATGGAAGAATCGTCATATCCAGTAACATTCGCTTTAAGGTCAACGTGCCCAGTTTCACACGATGATGATCACATTGATCCACATAGCCATCCGTGGTTAGATAAATAATTGAACCACGCTCCAACTGAATTTCATGGTTAACGTAAGGCTCGCGCTTTTTGCGCCTTCGTCCACCAATAGACTGTTTTCCGCCTTTCACTTCATGCAATAGAAAGCCCTCGGTATAATACAACGGACGCTTTGCCCCTGCGTAAGTGACAATTACTTCGTCTTCATTGATGTACTCAAGCCGACAAAGCCCAATGTCCATTCCATCGGCATTTTTCGATTCATTTTGATGCAACGCCTCCACAATTCCCTCATGCAAATAGGTGAGAATCAATCCGGGATCGTGTATTTGCTTCTCATTGATGATCTCCTTTAACACCGAGGAACCCACTAGTGAGGTAAATGCACCAGGTACCCCGTGTCCTGTACAATCTACAACAGCGACAAAACAGTACTTTTCTGTTTTTGCCAACCAATAGAAGTCCCCCGAAACCATGTCCTTGGGGCGGTAAATAATGAAATGCTCCATGAAGAGATTCTCCATGTCCTTGGTAGTTGGAAGAATGGCACCTTGGATCGTTTGGGCATAACGCAACGAGTCTGTAATACGCTTGTTTTGTTCTGTAATCGACGCATTGGCTGCTTCCAGACGCTTCGTACGGTCGGCGACTTTCTGTTCCAGACTTTCGTAGAGTCGTGCGTTTTCAATCGAAATCGCAACTTGCGCAGAAAGCATATTTAATACCTTTAAACGCTCTTCGTTGAAGGCGTTAGCCATCAGATTATTTTCCAGATAAAAAATACAGCGTAGCTCCTGCTGATTACTCAGAATAGGATAGCATAAAATGGACTTCGGCTTGGCTCGTAGGATGTACTCATCTAGCTGATACATCTCATTTTGTGCCGCGTTATTGAGCATCAAAGGTTCCCCCTTTCGCGTCACGTAGTTAATGACCGAAATCGCAATTTCGTCACTATCATTAACTTCAATGCCATGCACGAGTTCGGGCTCGGAGTTATCTGCATTTGCACGTGCCTCAACGTATAAATTCTCTTCCTCATTGGTAATTAAGTATCCTTTTTCAGCCCCCGCGTTCTCCATAGCAATTTGAAGCACCTTACGTAGCAAACTATCTAGGCTAGTTGTCTCTGAAAGGGCTTCTGAGGCTTTCATTAGTGACGAAATATCGAGTTGCTGGTTCTTGGTCGTTGACTTATTGGTAGAGCTAACCGTTGAGGCGACGGTCGTTGTCATGGTATTAAATGTGTGACGACTCAAGTCATGAATATCCGTTTTGGGGTAGCGACTGACTCCTTTTTTGGAACTACGCTTAGGCTTGGCAGACTTTTTCTCTGTTCTACTTTTTATGACCTCAGCAAAGACCTCTGGATGACGTTCATGTAGCAGCTTACACTTTACCATTGCGCCCCATTCGTGATAATGGCGTTCTGCTTTTTTGAGGTAAAACTCCGATATCGCCATTTGTTTCTTCTTACTCCAGTACCGCGCAAAAAGCTCCGCAGCTATGGCCAACTCGTTCAGGTAACCTTGTTCCTCTGCAATCTCAACGGCACGATTATAATAAGTTTCGGCCTTGTCATCTACATTTTTCAGACTTTCCATTTCCGCCTCTATTAAGTAGTACCGATGCCTGTGGTTCGTGGGTGCAGCATCGCCCCACTTTTTCATTTTCTTCTGATAACTTGCTATTTTACCAAGCAAGCTACTTGCGGAGTCTGGTCTCAGGTAGGCGATCTCAATGGCTATCAAAGATGCAAACAGGTGAAATAGAGGTACACCTACCGAGGCACGCATTCCGTTCAACTGCTTCTCTGCCTCTAGCAAAGAAGCCTTAGCCGATTGGTAATCCTCAGCATAGTAGGCTGCCATCGTCTTAAAGACGAAAATACTGGCCAACACCGTATTATTCTTTTCTTCTTTTGCCCTATCAAGCTCTACACTTTCTGAGAAGACAGCACCTTCTAAACTCACAGGGTCTTCGCTTTGCCCCATCAAATTAAGCGCAAACTGACGGGTGGCACTGATCGTGATTTGTGGGCCGCGCTGCCCCATCTTTTTAACCGAGTCATGATAGACGCTGCACTCACGCTCAAGTGCTTTGAGGGGTTTTCCTGCTACAAGAAGGTGTAAAACGTAGAGGTAAGACGCATAAGCACCGTATTCAAAGCTTCCAGATTCCAGTCCTTTTTGATACGCCCCCAGAAGCGGTTGTAATGTATCATTAATCGGATCTTTCCAATGACGGATAAATCCATTAAAAACCATGCGCGTTCTTGCCTCAAACTTAACCGCTTCGTACGTATCGAGCATCTGGAGTGCCAGACGGCCAAATTTGTAGCCATTTTCAATGTCGTCTAAAACTCCGCACAAAATGATACCATAAGAAGAGTACGCAAACGTTGATGCAGACGCATTACCGTGTTTAGCAAAAAGGGCAATCTGCTTAAAAATCAACACAGGATAAAGGCTTGGCATACCCAAAAATGCCGATAGACTAATCGTAGAAAGGATTCGTACGATGGCAAGCTTCTCTGGGTCAGTCATTTCTGACATGGCCGCTAGGTCTTCTGTTGTTTTGCCCCTGAGCTGTAATTTGGCCTTACCCAAATACTGTAAGGTCTGTACTTTATTGGGGTTTTCGGGAAGTTTTACCCCCAAAATCCGT
>CAZNAK010000266.1:3689-4199 GCA_964570645.1 uncultured Cytophagales bacterium
ACACCACCAAGGTCGATAAAAGCCCCAAAATCCGTAATGCTTTGATGGCTGTTTTGATCGAACCCTCAATGTCGTTTTGAGACATACGCGCCTGAATACGAATCTCGTAGCCTCGCGCAATATCTGCCTTGTTTTGACTATTCTCGATAAGCGGAGCAAGGTAGTTCTCCATTTCCTCCGTGTGTCCACTAAGATAGGCCGTTCTTGCAGCTTCAAGATAAAGCCTAAAAGTAAGACTATAATGCTGTTTCCAGCGGTCTCCGTCAAGAAGGCTTAGTCCAATCTGGAAATAGTCGAAAGCAAGATCATAGGCACTACTCCGACGTGCCTTCATCCCTGCCCAAAAATTAAACGTTGCTACCCGCTCACGCCACTCTTCCGAGGTAATCAGTTCTCGGCCAAGGTTAAAGTGGTTCACTAACTCAAACCGAATATCGGCTGGTTGTTCGGGAGGACTTTGCTGACTTTGCCCCTTGTTGGAGGGCCTGCACCGCGGTCTGGATCGTACCG
>CAZNAK010000267.1:0-4198 GCA_964570645.1 uncultured Cytophagales bacterium
TTTGGGCCGCGTCCTCCCGTAAAGGTACGAAGCAAATCGCCACTTATATTATATACATACACGGGGTTTTGTTCCGATACAAAATCTGCGCTAGCTACGTACAGCTCACCACCGTGGAAGCCGATACCGTAAGGGTTGTAGTCTAGCTCCAAGAAAGGACTTGCAGGAGCTTCGGTAGTCTCGGCAGATAAAGCAAAAACAACCGTGTTAATCGGCGCAAAGGTTTCCGGGTCAAAGCCACTGCTCAACCAGTAAATCGTATTGTTATCAGGGTTATAAGCCGCCTTTTCGTTGTATCCTAAGACGCTCAGTCCCTCGATAGTCTGAACTACGGCATCTGAAGACGGGTTAATTTCTATCAAAGCTCCTGCTGCCGAGAGTACCCAGATGTTATTATCGTTGCTTACGATAAACTTGGAAGGGGCGGGAAGGGTAGGAATACGTGTTGTAATAGCATCTGTGGCAGGATCAATAACCAATACCTCTGAACCTCCTTCCACGGCAACGTAGATCTTGCCCTGATGTGCCAAAACACCTGCGGCACGTGCACCAATCTCGATAGAACCCGTGATCTGGTTGGTTTCCAAGTTCATAACAGCGATTCTTCCGTCAGGGTAGTTAAAGAAGTCGGGAGTATCGCCCCATACTGAGATGTACCCTTTATTTCCAAGAGCGGCAAAATCAAAAGGGTCTTCCATACCTTCCACAAAAGCTTCTTCCACAAAACTAGCGGGATCAACGACTGTCACCTTATCGACATTATTAGTCATAATGTAGGCTTTGCCTTCATGAATCTTCATGTTTTGGATGATGCCGCCAAGCGCGAAACCGTTTTCATCTTCGTAAATAGTATTGCTGACAAGCGTACCTCCGTTATCCACAAAGCCGATAGAGCCATCACCGTCACCAAAATTACCCTCATTGACAACAAAAAAGCCCTCACTATACTTACCTGAGGGGTCTGGTGTGGAGGGGCTGTCGTCGTCGGAGTCATCGCAGGCGGTGAATAGCACCGCTGCTGCAAGGAAAAGCGACCATAAACGCAAGGGATAAAATTGAAATTTCATAGAGAAAATAAATTGTGGTTTGGTAAAAGAAGACTTAACTTCGACTTCTAACAGACCGTTAGTAGTTTTGTTTAACCCCGCTTGAAAAATATCATGCCTGAGAACGCTCATTTTATCATTGACTTTGATAGTACTTTCACAAAAGTAGAAGCCCTTGACGAACTTGCCGAGATTGTCATGGAGCGCAGTACTACTGTGATGCCCGACCTTAAAGCTCAAATTGCCGACCTGACCGACGCGGCGATGACAGGGAAACTTTCCTTTCGGGAGGCTTTGGAGCAACGCATTCAACTGCTTTCGGTACACCGCAACGACCTTCCCGCACTCATTGAACGGTTGCGCGGCTTGGTGTCGGAGTCCTTTAAACGTAACCGTGACTTTTTTGACAAACACGCCGACCAGATTCTAGTAGTTTCGAGTGGATTCAAGGACTTTATCCTGCCGATCGTCGCCGAGTATGGCGTTCGGTCTGAAAACGTGTATGCCAATACGTTTACCTTCGATGAAGAGGGAAATATTACGGGCTTTGATGAGGCAAATGTCTTATCCTCTGATAACGGAAAGGTGCGTCTGCTGGAGTCGCTCCAGCTTGAGGGAAAAGTTATGGTTATTGGAGATGGCTACACCGACTATGAAATCCGTGAAGCAGGACTAGCCGAAGAGTTCTATGCCTTTACCGAGAACGTAAACCGTGAGAATGTGGTCGCCAAGGCGGATACACAAATTGGCAACCTCGATGAGTTCTTATTTGTCAATAATTTGGCTCGAAACATTTCTTACCCGAAGAGCCGTATTAAAATCCTGCTGCTGGAAGGCATTCATCCGCAAGCCCTCGAAACGTTTAAGCGGGCAGGCTACGAGCAGGTAGAACTGCTTGCAGGGGCATTAAATGAAGACGAATTATGCGAAAAAATTAAAGATGTTTCTGTGCTTGGCATTCGCTCCAAAACAAAGCTGACCGCCAGAGTTCTTGAACACGCCAACCGACTACTCTGCGTGAGTGCGTTTTGCATCGGGACTAACCAAATCGACCTAGAAGCGTGCACGCAGCGCGGTATTCCAGTCTTTAATGCGCCGTACAGTAACACACGGAGTGTGGTAGAACTTGCCATCAGCCAGATGATTTTGTTGATGCGAAACTTGCCTGACCGCATCCGCGAGATGCACGAAGGGAAATGGCAAAAGTCGGCTAAAAATAGCTTTGAAGTTCGTGGTAAAAACCTTGGGATTGTTGGCTACGGAAATATTGGTTCACAGCTTTCGGTTCTGGCCGAGTCAATGGGCTTGAACGTTTATTTTTACGACTTAGAGCCTAAGCTTGCGCTGGGTAATGCCAAACGTTGTGAGACGTTTGAGGAATTGCTAGGGCTTGCCGATATCGTTACCCTGCACGTGGACGGTCGTCCCGAAAACAGAAATATCATCCGAAAGGAACACTTTGACAAAATGAAATCAGGGGTGATTTTTATGAATTTGGCGCGTGGTTTTGTCGTCGATATTCCTGCCCTTGTCGAGGCGATGCAAAGCGGGAAAGTACGTGGTGCGTCCGTGGACGTCTTCCCGAAGGAACCCAAAACAAACGACGAAGCCTTCGAGTCTGAGCTACAAGGCTTGCCAAACCTGATACTAACGCCGCACATTGGTGGAAGTACACTGGAGGCACAGCTTGATATTGCTAACTTTGTCCCGACAAAAATTATCGACTACATTGACTCGGGAAATACGTCTTTGAGCGTCAACTTCCCGCAGCAGCAGCTCCCTACGCAACCCGACGGACACCGTCTGATTCATATTCACGAAAACCGTTCGGGTATTTTGGCACAGATCAATCAAGTGCTGGCATCGCATCAGGCAAACATTATGGGGCAATACCTCAAAACCAATGAGGCGATCGGCTATG
The DNA here is from genome assembly GCA_964570645.1 of uncultured Cytophagales bacterium. GTDB lineage: Bacteria > Bacteroidota > Bacteroidia > Cytophagales > Bernardetiaceae > DAISIL01. Next base: position 2,968 of record CAZNAK010000267.1, read on the forward strand.
TGATCACGGACATCAATAAAGAATACGATAAATCCCTCCTCAAGGCCTTGAAAGCCATCGAAGGGACAATTCGGTTTCGGACGTTGTATTAGATGTCTTTGAGGATAAAGATAACGGCGAAAGCAACGGGTTTGGAGGCTCTAGTAGTGGTTGCTAGTCCGAACAGTTGAACATTTATACTTCATTTTTGTGGCTATCCGCCCAATAAGGTTTTATACGGTCTGTGCGTAGGTCTGACCGAATGATTCCGCGCCGGACCTACGGTACAGACGCTAATCGGTTATTAAAAACCAACCATCTGGACTACAAATCCTACCGGTAGCTTTCCTTGATTCAAAAATCTAATAAATCCAGACGGTATCGTTTGATGATTTTTTTGAGCAACTCGCCATAAATTGGTGAGGTCGCGTAGCCTACACCACCATATTTGGTAGAGCCGATGGTTTCGGCCCAAGCGCGATAATCTTTACCCTTGGCAAACAAGGGTGCATAGCGTTTGTGTCGGTGTAAAAACTTAGAGTGGGCACGAAAAGATTCCCATGCTGTCTGATAAGCCGAAAAAGAGTCTTTGACTTTACACTTGTAAAGTATTTTGCCGTTCACATGGACTTTTTTCTGCGAGATTACTTTTGCGCGGTTGTACTGAAGTTCTTTGGCCGTGTAGTACTCCGTTGTCGTGATGGGTTTACTTTCTGCATTTTTATCCTTGATTCCGAAATAGTTGTTATCCACAACGCGCTTACCGTAAGCCGTTTCTAGTGCTGCCTGCGCCAGTTTGATGGACGCAGGAACATGGTATTTGGTCTGCTCCATAAGCGCAGTTTCAAGGATACGGATACGAAGGGTATCGGTCAAAAATCTTTTTACGTGTGGTTCAAGATGGATTTTGGCTAGGATAACTTCTTTGAACAGTTCACTTACCTGCCGATTAAGCTCAAGAAGCTGACTATCGCTGAGTTGATCAAGACGAGCAACTTTGTGTTTGAGCAGTGCCTGGGTTACCAATAACTGCTTTCTTACCGTGAACTGCTCTTCGATACTCTGCTTGAGGTTTGCATTTTGGTCGCTTTCCTCAAAATAAGCAATCGCATAGCCAATGGCATCCTCAGGGAAGTTTTCGGGTGAAATTTCCGTACTGCTCACTTGATAAAAGTTGTTGGTTTGCTGCGCGATTTGCGGACGGAAGGTCTGTACCATTAGTGTTACGGCCAGCACACCAATAACAAAGACT
>CAZNAK010000268.1:0-4191 GCA_964570645.1 uncultured Cytophagales bacterium
GTGTAGTGACTTACAGCAGCACGCAACGCCCTAATTCTTACAGTATTCCGCGTGTCTCTTTAAATCATTTTGACATTGCAGAGGGCGACCGTGTGTGGAATAACATTCGTGGACAGATTCCTTCGGTAAATACAAGAGAAAGTGAGCTAACTGAGACAGGAGTGCACCTTAATCCTAACGCGACGGTGCTGAGCCGTACGCAGGTATTAACTTCTGATCGTGGGGAAATTAATTTTGACGTACCCGCAAATGCAGGACGTGTTGTAGTTGAGGTTCGTCAAATGAATGAAGACGATGCACTTTCTTTAACCAAGAAAAGCAACGGGTCTCGGGTGGAGCCTATCGCCGAAAAATTAAAAGACGAAGACTTGTTTGTGGGTGGTTATTTGACTGGCTATGACCTGACTGGCTTAGGCGAAGGAAACTACGCGCTCACATCGGGCGGCCCTGTGGTGGCAATCGTAACTTATGAAAACGGTCCTGAGTTAGTGTTTACCAGTGATTTGAACAATGAAAAATTGGTTTATGGCGTTGGAGAACCAATGAACTTGAATATGGCCATAAAAAATGCCAGCGAAGAGGCAGAAATTACAGGTATCCTTCGTATGTCTGCTGACCTCGAAGGTAAGCCCGTAGATGGAGAAGAGCGTATCGTTCGTTTCTCTCCCCAGGTTGATGGTACGTATGCCTTTGAAAATAATGGACTGATGGAAGCGGGTATTTACAACCTTGCTGTAACAGTTGAAGGTGACTCATTCACGCGTAACCTTGTAACAAGTTTGGGTGTCGTTCCTACAGATAACAAACTCGAAGGCGAAAACGCAGAGCTTGGCTATGGTTTCACAACCGTTTATCCTAACCCTTCTGCTGGATCAACCAACATTCGTTTGACTATCGAAAACGAAGATAATTATGAGATGCGTGTTGTAGATATGATGGGACGTACGGTAGAGAACTTTGACCTGAGCAGCATTGGTATTGGTCAGCATGAAGTCACTTGGAATGCGAATGGCGACTTAAAAAATGGTTTATTCATTGTGGAACTCACTAACGGCGAGACCTCAGTGACACAGCGTGTAATCTTGAATCGCTAAAATCCATTTATTTCTACAAAAAAAGCCAAGGCTATTTGCCTTGGCTTTTTTTGTTTATGTAAACTTCAGGAACGGTTTTGACAATTATTGACCTTGTCCCAACGAGTACCCGCGCTCGCCGTCAAAAAGATAGAGGTTTTCTGTCTTGATAACGTCAATTTCCGCAAGAAGAGCCTCAGCAAGAAGTTTCGGAATGCTGTTTTTATCAGCGAGGTTGCTATTCTCTACTTCAAAGCGGCATCGCCAGTGATCGGTACAAAACGTTTCTTCAAATCCGTTTGGCCAAACTTTTACCCCACGGTTAGTGATCATGCTCAACTTAATATCGCTATTCAGTCGCTGGAGACGTTCGGCAAGATCGTCTGCATCTTTACCGCGCCAATCTACAAAGACATCTACGCCTTTTAGCGTCTTGGCTGTCTGTGGTCTGCGTTCGTATTTAGGAATCGTAATTTTCATGCCCTTAGCATACTTTGCGGCAGGTAGCTGCTCAGGCATTTGTCCAAGTCGCTCAATGACGGCTTCGGCAAACTCCTGCGTACTCACTTTGCGGCGGCTGATTCCCCTTTTGTAGCCGTCTTCAATCGTTCGAGTCCATGCGTTCATCACCTTTTCTGCAACTTCCTGCTGACCGATGTGGTTAAGCATCATCACCGCACCGCGCAATAATCCCGATGGATTTGCGATGTTTTGCCCTGCAATATCGGGTGCAGACCCATGAATGGCCTCGAACATAGCGCAAGTTTCTCCGATGTTGGAGGAGCCTGCTAGTCCTACGGAACCCGATATCTGTGCCGTGATATCTGAAACGACATCACCGTAAAGGTTAGGAAGTACTAAGACATCAAAAATTTCGGGTGTATCGGCGAGTCGTGCCGCTCCAATGTCAATAATCCAGCTATCCGTTTCGATTTCAGGGTACTCGGGTGCAATCTCCCTAAATACTTTATGAAAAAGCCCATCTGTATGCTTCATGATGTTATCCTTAATCAGACAGCTCACCTTCTTGCGATTGTAAAGCCGCGCATACTCAAAGGCGTAACGAATAATTTTTTCACAACCAGGGCGTGTAATGAGCTTTAGGCACTGCACGACTTCATCCGTCTGCTGATGCTCAATACCTGCGTAAAGGTCTTCTTCGTTCTCACGAATGACCACTACATCCATTTCGGGGTGCTTCGTGGTCACAAAGGGGTGCAGGCTACTGCATGGGCGAACGTTAGCAAAAAGCCCGAGTGACTTTCGCATCGTTACGTTTAGGCTTTTATAGCCCCCTCCCTGTGGTGTGGTGATGGGAGCTTTCAGGAAGACTTTATTCTTCCGAATGCTCTCCCAGGAAGCCTCTCCAATACCACTGGTATTTCCTGAGCGATATACTTTCTCTCCGACCTGAATCTCTTCCCATTCAATCTGCGCACCCGCAGCGTTCAAAATAGAAAGCGTCGCCTCCATAATTTCTGGACCGATTCCGTCTCCTTTTGCAAATGTGACTTTTGTCATAGTATGATGTTTGTTTTGGTTTGTATGCAAAGATGCAATTTAGAATCAATTAAGAGAAACCTGCATTTATTTATATTTCTTCTGACTTACATAAGAAACACTTATATATTACGATACTGAATTACGAAAAATAGAGGTGTAAAATAGTAAACTTACCACCATGTCCACGTATTTAATACTGTTTGACAAAAAAACTGATCAGGCCGATCAAACGAAGAGACATCATTCTTTAGGTCGGTCGTCACGTGTGCTGGGCTTTTCGAGAAGTTTGTACTATCGCCGTAAACAAGGGCATCGTCCCGAGCAAATAGATCAGCACACAGCAGCGGTTTTGCAAGGCGTTCAAGAAAAGTATTTGTCGTGGGGCTTTCGCCTTTACTTTGAGTATGCCCGTAAAAAGGGGCTGCTTCAAGTGGGGAAAACACACGCTTATCGCTGTTGAAAAGCGGCTGGCTTACAGCAATTTTGGCGTACGTGCCTCTCCACCAAAGGCTCCAAAGTCCATCAAACCTGAGTCGTCCACCAGAATTAGGACGACGTTAGGCTTTTTTTGTACAGTCGTCGTATCTTCCTCTTTTTGGGCGTAAGCGTTCAGGCTAAAAGCCAACAGAACGAGGGCAATTATGTATTTCGAGAATCGCATCGTAGTTTATTGTTTTTGGTTTAAGGTTTCCAACATCAACTGTGCGGTCTCGTGGCTGGCGTTTTGGTTTTGCCCCGTTACAAAGCGTTTTTCTTCATCAATGACCGTAATGGTGGCTAAGGGATCAATAAGTTTGTGGTTAGCTTTGTAGTCTGCGCCACACTTTTCTAGCTCCTCCTGCGGATGCTTAGGCGTAAACTCAAAGCCTAGTTTTTTGATCGTAGTATCGGCAGCTTTGAATAAGGCTACTTTCTCAAACTTCTTTTCGCGGAAAACCGCCAGAATCTCTTCGACCTCATGCTCCTTTGCCTGCTCGACTCTTCGGTGGATAAAATCTTCAAATTGCTTTTTCATGAGAAGCTACCGATAGTTCTACGATGAAAGTTAACGATTATTTATTTAGCAGATATCATCAGCAGCTTATCACGCACCTTTTCTGACAAACGCAGGCTCATGCACCTCCTCAAAGCGTTTTTGGTAGTTGGGGTGGTTAGTTCCCATCCATGTATCCCAGAAGTTGAAGTACAAGCCATAATTTCGTCGCCCCTTTTCGTGGTGCATATTATGGTGTGTGGAGGTATTAAACCAACGCAACAGCGGGTGTTTCAATGTATGGGATGGAAATACTTCAAAACCAAGGTGTCCCATGAAGTTCATGCCGAGTGAGAGCGAAGAGTACACAAAGATGGCTAATGGATGAAGCGGCATAATGAAAACAAGTCCGATAATCCCCACTTCAAGCAAAGCCTCGATGGGATGAAAGGCAAAAGCCGTCCAGGGTGATGGGTTATGTGAGCGATGATGCACTAGGTGTACCCTACGGTAAAACCATTTGGTGTGCATCAGGCGATGTATCCAATAAAAATAGGCATCGTGAAGCAGAATCAATAAAACAATAGAAGCAAGCGTGTACCACCAACTGTAATCCGACAGGTCGCGGTAGATCTTAGTCCA
>CAZNAK010000269.1:0-971 GCA_964570645.1 uncultured Cytophagales bacterium
GCTTACAAATATAGAATAGCATGATTATAAAAACAATCAGTGGGGTTTTGTCTGTTTTGTAACAAAAAGTCACCGATGCGATACCCTACATTTTTACTGCTTCTGCTTCTCTTCCCCATCTGCCTGCATGCACAAGATAGTCTTTCTTTGGTAGAAATCAATGCCTCACGCCTGAGCCTCAATCAGAGTGGCATGGGTGTTTTGGGGGCTTGGAGCGTTGGAAATATTGGCTTTAGCGGCTGGCGCATGACCCAGACGCAAGGTACGGAGAAGTATTTCCATCAGAAGAATGTTTTTTGGAATATTGTAAATTTAGGATTAGCGACAAGCGGCTACATCGGGGCGGCAAGCGCAGCCCCAAGTGGCTTTTCTGCGATGGAAACCGTCAAAGAGTATCATAAACTAGAAAAAATATTACTTTTTAACGCAGGTCTGGACGTGGGTTACGTGATGACGGGCTTTTTCTTGCGCGAACGCTCCAAAACCGCCTCTGATAAGTGGCGGCATCGCTTACGCGGATACGGAAATTCACTAATCTTGCAGGGTGGATTTTTATTTGTCTTTGATGTAGGCTTGTTTATTCTCGTTAATCAGCAGAGCTTAGATTTGCTTGGCCCGCTAGAGTTTTCGGTAAGTGGTACGGCGATGAGCTTACGCTATCGCTTTTAAGATAAGACTTATTATATTTGTCTTGACAAATTCAACTAATAAACGTTATGCGAAAATTACTTTTTATCCCGCTTGCCTCGCTTATCCTTTTCTGGAGTTGCGCTGAACAAAAGGCAGAAAATGAGTCTGAGAACGAAGTATTAGAAGCTTCTGTGTCGCCTCTTAGCTTTTATGGCCAAGAGATTGAGGAAGGCAATACGCTTTCCCAAAACGAATTACAAGCTAAATTTGAAGCCGCAGACACCCTTAGCACCATGAAAATCACGGGGACTATCAACCAGTGTTGCAAAAAGAAGGGCTGC
>CAZNAK010000269.1:981-4168 GCA_964570645.1 uncultured Cytophagales bacterium
CATCGTCCGCAGGGGTGAAACCCTGAGCGACGCTCCGGCCCTCACCGTGGCCCAGGTCTATGCCCAGGCCGAAGCCCTAGCCGGCAATACCGTGAAGGTCCAGGGGCCCGTCGAGAAGGCCTGCTCCAAGAAGGGCTGCTGGATGACCGTAGATGTTGGCACTGAAGAAGAACTCACCGTTCGATTTAAGGACTATGGCTTCTTTGTACCTAAAGATGCCGATGGCTTAGAAACGGTTATGCAAGGGCAGCTCCAACGCGAGGAAATCAGCGTAGAAATGCGTAAACACTATGCCGAAGACGCAGGAAAGACACAGGAAGAAATTGATGCTATCACGGAACCTGAGGTCAAATATACGTTTATGGCTGATGGTGTTATCATCAAAGATTACAAAGCCACTCCAGCCGAGGAAGAGTCCGCAGAATAAGGCGCTCTTGTGGCAAGTTTTTCATAAGAACCCCAAGAGCTAAATAACTTTTGAGGTTTTTAGTGTCCTGAATTGAGTTATGTCACGACTGCTTTTTATTTACTTTCTATCTCTACTCATCTCTTTTTCGTTATCAGCCCAGTCAGACTCCTTGTATCTGACGCAACAGCTCCAAAAGGTGCAGCGTCTTGCCTATCCTCATCCCGATTCGGCGGAGCTTATTCTGGAAGAAATGTTACGTTTTTCTATCGAAAAAGAATACGAGTGGGGCTTAATGGTTACGCATTCAACCTTAGGTATCGTCAAATTTAACCAAAGGGACGCAGAATCGAGCTTTGGTCACCTACAAACCGCTTTGAAATCAGCAGAAAAACTAGATGATGACCGCGCTAAAGTGATGATCTGGAATAACCTCGGGAACTATTACTTGGTGAAGGATAGCGTTGATCGCGCACTCAAGTTTTACTTAGCCTCCGCCGAACTAGAGGCAGAAACCAAGGAATCAGACGTTGCCACCTCCTACCTTAATATCGCTTTGGTTTATCTGAACGCTGAAAATTACGAACAAGCGGAAGCTTTTTTGTACAAATCATTAAACTCGTCCGCCCGATTGCCCGAACAACGCTCACTTCATGCCTACGTAAACCTTGCTAACCTGCAACTAAAGAAAGGGCAATACCAACAAGCAATTACTATGGCAGACTCTGCGCTAACTTTTTGTGAAAAGCTGAATGTCGGTGAAAGCTTTGGACGTATTTATAGCATTCAGGCACAGAGCCTTTACAACTTAGGAGAAGCGGAGGAGGCCCTCGAAAAAATCAACTTTGCCCTTCCTTATCTGAGCGATGCAGGGGGAGGAAAGCCCGAGCTAGAGGCTATACTCATAAAAGCAAAGGTTTTGAACCTATTAAAACGCCCTTTGGAGGCTCAAAACCTCTTAGAGGGTTCTTTTCCTAGCCTAAAGGGAACTCCTACGCTCTGGCAGACTACCTTACAGACCCTTGCCCAAAGCTATGAAGACCGAGGAAAGCTCGCAAAAAGCCTGGCACTTTTTAAGCAACAACAAAAGCTACAAGATAGTCTTCGCGAGGTGAAGCGAAAACAGGAAATTGACCGCCTGCTGGTGCAATACGAAACGCGAGAAAAAGAGTCTCAAATTCAACGACTCAAACAGGAAGGGGAATTAAAAAACCTCAAAATTGAGCGTAATTCTTACGTTTTGGGGGGCGTAATTTTAATAAGCCTATTAGCTGTAATTATCATCATGCTTTTTACAAGGCAGAAACGCTTTCAAGCCAAGCAAGAGACCCTCGAAGCGCAGCTACGCTGGAGGCGGGCGCAACTCAACCCGCATCTCTTTTTTAACCTGCTCACGGCAGTACGAACGCTTATCGTGCAGGGAGAGGCACAAAAAGCAGGAAAAAGTCTGAGTAAGTTTGCCCGACTTATGCGCCAGACGCTCGAAGGCTCAAATCAAGACTTGATACCGCTTGAAGAGGAAGTTAAGTTTCTGGAGGATTATATCGCTTTAGCACAGCTTCAATACGACTTTGAGGCTCAAATCAGCTACCACCCCGAAGACCTAGAAACGGAAGATTTCTTTATCCCTTCCATGCTGTTGCAACCTTTTGTTGAAAACGCCATTGAGCACGGTTTAGGGAAAAGTTCTCATGCCCATAAGCTACTCGAAATACTTTTTATAGAAAAAAATGAACGAACGCTGCAAGTAATTGTCCGAGATAATGGTGTAGGACGCAGTGAAACGGCAAAGAAATCAGGACATCGCTCACGAGCAACACAAATCACGGAGGAACGTCAGGGTCTGATGAAAGATCGTTTTCACTTCAGTATCATTGATCTGAAAGATACTAACGACCAACCTTTGGGTACAGAAGTCCGTTTTAAGGTCAAACAATAAAAAATGAAACTTTTCATAGTAGATGACAATCCCAACACGCGCACATTTCTCATCTCTTGCCTGCCCCAAATGGCACCAAACGATACGCTTGTAGGCACGGCAGGAAGTATCGCTGAGGCCTTGCCTTTAATCAGGCTACACCAGCCTGATCTGCTGATTTTGGATATTGAACTGCCCGACGGCAAAAGCTTTGAACTGCTCAAAAAACTCAACGACTTTCAGGGAAAAGTCATTTTCATTACCGCACATGATCATTACGCACTCCAAGCTATCAAGTATAGTGCATTGGACTTCCTGCTCAAACCCATTGACGAAGATGAACTCAATGAAGCACTCCAAAAAGCCGCCAGTACGCCTTCCGGTCTTGACACACGACTCAACGAAAAGCTCAGCATTTTGGACGAAAACCTATCAACTTCAACCGTTCAGGAGCGAAAAATCATACTTTCCGATGCCGAAAACATCTATTTGGTAGCTCTAGGAGATATTATGCGCTGTGAGTCAGAACGGAACTATACGACCTTTTTCCTCCAAGATGGACGTAAGATCATCATTTCACAATCTATAAAAACCTTTGAGCAGTTCTTACCCAGACCAAGCTTCTTTCGGGTACATCGTTCTCACCTTATCCACCTCAAATACTTTGATCGCTTTGAGAAAAAAGATGGCGGTACACTAATACTTCAAGATGGCAGCCAGCTTCCTGTCGCGGTGCGGCGGAAAGAGCGACTGTTGGAGGCACTGAAAAAGTACACTAAAACTTGGTAAAAAATACACACATAAGATAAACACTTTATCGTTTACCAGTCTTCATCGGTATAAAATTTCTCCCAGACGTTCTG
>CAZNAK010000270.1:0-4153 GCA_964570645.1 uncultured Cytophagales bacterium
GGTGGACATCATACCTACGGCCAGACCGGCAATGATATTTGTTGCCCCGCCCGTTGCTGACTGATTAACGATACTCATCACGGGTTTTTTGTCCATCGCTGTGTAGTACTCCGTGATTAAGGAGATCAAAGCACCAACCACTAAACCTACCAAGACTGAGAAGAAAATATTCATCGAAGTCACGGTAATAAGTTGAGCTTCGCCAAAAAAGCTCATTTTAATCTCCGAAGGAAGCATCCACTGGATTAAGCCAAAGGAAGCCAGTCCCGTAAGAATGATCGAAGACCAGTTACCCAAGTTGAGTGCGCCCTGTACGTTGCCGTTTTCGTCTTTGATCCGAATAAAGAAAGTTCCGATGATCGAAAATACTAAGCCCAAACCTGCAATGACGACAGGAAGAAGAATCGTAGAAAGTCCTCCAAAATTATCCTGAATACCGCCTTCACCTGCGTCCATGATGAGGTAGTTACCGAGTACCATTGCTGCCAAAACGGTCGCTACGTACGAACCAAACAAGTCCGCTCCCATCCCCGCTACGTCACCTACGTTATCGCCTACGTTGTCTGCGATGGTTGCCGGGTTACGCGGGTCATCTTCTGGAATGCCTGCTTCTACTTTACCTACTAAGTCGGCGCCTACGTCCGCTGCTTTGGTATAAATTCCACCGCCAACACGCGCAAAAAGTGCGATCGACTCGGCACCCACCGAAAAACCTGCCAGTACTTCCAGAACAACGATCATTTTCTCCGCCCCCCCATTGGCGAGACTACCGTCCATGAACTGAAGGAAAAATAGCACAAATAACAAGCTCAGCCCTAGGATGGCTAAGCCCGCAACGCCGAGTCCCATGACCGTACCGCCCGAAAAAGATACTTTAAGTGCTTTGGCAAGGCTGGTACGCGCTGCATGTGCGGTACGAACGTTAGCTTGTGTCGCGATGCGCATACCGATAAATCCTGCAAGTGCTGAAAATACAGCTCCAATAATAAAGGCAACGACGATAAGCCAGTGTGAGGTCTCCACTACGCTCGAAAGCACGCCCAACAGCACACTCGCCAGAGCCACAAAGATCGCCAAGACACGGTATTCGGCTTTGAGGAATGCCATCGCTCCGTCTGCGATTGCCTTAGCCAGCGACTGCATATTCTCTTCTCCTGCGGGTTGCTTTCCTACCCAAGCCGCTTGGTAGGCCATCCAAAGTAGTCCGATGACACCAAACAAAGGCAAAAAATACATCAAATTTTCCATTACAATAGGGTTTTCGTGTGAACGCTATAAATTTCAAATCACAAAGATAGAAACAGATCGCCAGGGAAAAAGAAAAGAGTGCTAATTATGCAGTTTACCTAAAATTATACGTTGAATTCCCTGATTCTTACCCATGCTCCAATTTCTTAAACCTTTTCTTCCCAAATTTGTATAAGTTCGTAATTCTTATGGACGGACAACTTCAGACAGTAAAACAACGTTTCGGGATTATCGGTCATTCAGATCGACTAAATCATGCTATCGAAGTGGCTATGCAAGTCGCTCAAACGGACATTAGCGTACTTATCACAGGCGAAAGCGGAACGGGGAAAGAATCTTTTTCCAAAATCATTCACGGACTCAGTAAACGCAAACACAACAACTTTATCGCCATAAACTGCGGCGCAATTCCGGAAGGAACGATTGATTCTGAACTTTTTGGACACGAAAAAGGAGCCTTTACGGGGGCTACCGAAGCTCGAAAGGGCTATTTTGAGGTAACTGACGGAGGGACAATATTTTTGGACGAAGTAGGGGAGATGCCCCTCCAAACGCAGACGCGTCTGCTGCGTGTCCTCGAAAACGGGGAGTTTCTGCGCGTCGGATCTAACAAAATCCAGAAAACAGATACGCGTATTGTTGCGGCAACCAACGTAAACCTACTTGATAAAGTTAGCAAGGGTAAGTTTCGCGATGACCTGTACTTCCGCCTGAGTTCTGTCCCGATTTCTGTGCCGCCTTTACGGGAACGAGGGCGCGATATTGATTTGCTGTTCCGAAAGTTTGCCAGCGATTTTGCGGAAAAATACCACACATCACCCGTTACTTTGAACGAGGCAGCTAAAGAGCTTTTGATGAAGTTTCCCTTCCCCGGAAACGTCCGTCAGCTACGCAATCTGGTAGAACATATTTCGGTCTTGGAGGTCGAGAGCCGGCAGCTAAATGCTGAAACTCTTGCGCGTTATCTTCCCAAAAATCAGCAGCGTCGCCTGCCTGTTCTCCGCGAAGAACGCGCACAGGATGGTAGCTCGGAGAACTTCAGTGATCGTGAACTATTATATAACGTCTTATTTGATATGCGCCGCGACATCTCTGAACTCAAACAGATGATCTTTGGGTTAGTGGGGCAACGTAACTCACTACCGCCCTATCTACTCGGAAGTTCGGGTACAGCCGAAACCTCCTCGCCGCCCGTTAAGGCAAAGCCCGGCTATGAGGAAAATATTCAGGACATTGAGCTGGAAGAGGATAGCGAAGAGGAAGAATCACTCTCCTTGGAACAAAAAGAGAAAGAAATCATTCAGAAAGCACTAAAGAAGAACGGAAATAAGCGTAAGTACGCGGCTCAGGATCTCGGTATCTCGGAGCGTACCCTGTACAGAAAAATCAAACAGTATGAATTGGATGCTTAACGTATTGCTCGTAGCGGGGCTTTTGCTAACGACAAGTTGTATGCGTTTTACCTTTCAGGGAGGGACAGTGCCCCCGGAGGCGCAAACCCTTTCGGTACAAACGCTTTTTGATGATCTAGGGGCAGGTCCGCCGACGCTAAATATCACGGCAAGCGAAAAACTCCGTGACTACTTTCAGCGAAATACGCGTCTGGCACTGGTAAAGCAAGACGGCGACTTACAGTTTGAAGGGAGCATCACGGAATACGACGTACAGCCTGTCGCCCCTACCGCCGCCGAGCAGCAGCAAGCCGCCTTACAACGCCTAACGATTACGCTCAAAATTCAGTACTATAATAAGTTTGACGAAGAGACGAATTTTGATAAGAACTTTTCCTTCTTTCAAGACTTTGATGCCACGGCAAACCTCACCGACGTAGAGGAGGAGCTGATTGAAGTTATTCTGGATCAAATCGTAATTGATGTTTTTAATGCCTCAGTAGCAAACTGGTAGTAGTTTATGGCGAAATTTCTTTCAGGAGAAGCCCTTAACGATGCGCTTAGGATGGTGATTCAGGAGTCTCGAAAACGCCTAATTATTGTCTCGCCTCGCATCCGTTTCCACTCTTACTACCGAAAACTGCTTAAGGTAAAGCAGTTACAGCCACACGTCGAAGTGACAGTCTTGATCGGAAAAACAGGTAATAGTTTTGCCAGAAACATTCATCAGAAAGACATTGAGTTTTTGTGCGAGTTCCCCAACATACGAGTGTATTGCGAACCACTCTTGCAAGCCAAATTTTATGCTAACGAAAAATACTCGCTGCTGACAACGATGGACTTCCATGATCTCTCGCAGGAGTATAACGTGGAAGCGGGGGTTTTTTCGACCTCTACGGTTTGGAATAACCTGTTTGGAAATGCTTTGGATACTCAGTCGTTTATATTCTTTCAGCGGATCATCAAAAATAGTGAACTCCTTTTTGAGCGTGTACCTATCTATGAACGAAATTTTTGGGGCAAGAAAATGCACTACTTTGACTCCGAGACACGTGTCAACCAGCTTTTAACACCGCCCTCTACACCTTCAGCCGACGAGCGACTCCCGGGCACAGGTTTGGAATAGCGATAAGATTCCTTTACAATCAAAAAAACACGAACGACCATGACAAAAGACACGATTCTCACTTACATCAAGGCTATTCTTGATGACATGCCTACTGACTGGATCGGGCTAACCACCTACCGACTGGATATTTATAACGAGCCACTAGCCAAAACGGAGTTTTTGGAGCACCTTGAAACCTTACTTGAGGGGGACGGCCTCAATAAATCTAGCCTCAGTGAGCTTCCTACGGCTTACGATTACATTCGCTTAGGGCATCCACTCTCCTCGGTTTTGGAGTGGGCGGTAGCAAAAATGAACGATTTTGAGGCAAAAAACGTACTGAGTTTTTCGTCTAAGGTTACGCCCGTTTTGGCTGTTTTGCGGAAGAATCGCTTCAAAAAGAAAA
>CAZNAK010000271.1:0-4139 GCA_964570645.1 uncultured Cytophagales bacterium
GTAATTACTCTGTCTCACGGTGGGTTGAGGAGCAAGAGTATCAAATGCAAACACTCAAGAAGGCACAGGTTCGCCGTCTGCATTTGGATAATTAGTTTTTGTAGTTTTTCGGGGATTATTTATGGGCAAAGTCCCGATTTGCTTTTTGAAGACCTTAGGCAGCGTTACCCCAGTTCTAAAGCCGTATATCTGCTCAGAAAAAAGACATACCGGCTAGTACAAGAAGGGAAACGTTGGTTTGTGTACGAAGATTATCACACCGAAATCATGCACCTGCGCAAAGGCTCTGCGGATTGGACGGATGATCAAATTGTGTACTCCCAGTTTTCCGAAATCATAGATTATCAGGCTTACACGATTTTTACGGATAGGGAGGGCAACAACGAGCAGCTCTCTTATCTTCACTTCTCAGATTATAATCTTCGTGATGAAGACGTTTTCTATGATGATACACGTATCCGAAAATTTATCTTTCCGCGTATTTCTCCAAAGTCTATCACGGTGTTACGCTACACAAGGAAGCTCAAAGATGCTCACTTTTGGAGCGGATTCTTTCTGACTGCAAACCTACCCGTAGAACGCGTGGAGGTACGTGTCGAGTATCCCTACAGCGCGCAAGTCATTCCCATGACCTATCATCTCCCCGAGACAGTCGTATTTAATCAGAGCCAAGGTGTTTTTGCTTGGCAGGCAGATCGTCTGCCTGCATATTCTCCGCCAGTACTCAATGCACCATCGCTGCGTGAGGAAGCTCCGCATCTTCTTTTTCGGCTCGCGGCCTACAAAGATTCAGTAGGATGGGTTCCGTTCTTGGAGGATACAAATAGTTTATATTCATGGTATTATCCTTTCGTACGCGGTATCGATCAGGCTAACTATGAAAATTTACAGCAATTAGTTAAGCAAATAGTTGAGGCAGAGGACCCTATTGAGAAGAAAGCACGTCAAATTTTTGCCTGGGTACAGAAGCATATTCGTTATCTTGCTTTTGAGGAAGGATGGAGTGGTTTTATCCCCGAGACACCCTATGAGGTTTGTCAGAAAGGTTATGGCGACTGTAAAAGTATGTCTAGTGTGTTAGTGGGTATGCTTCGCTCTGTCGGTGTGCCCGCCTATTTTGCCTGGACGGGGTCACGGCAACTACCTTACACATACGATGAACTACCAACACCATTGGTAGATAATCACATGATGGTCATGACAGTCATTGAGGGAGATACACTTTGGCTGGATGCAACCTCCAATTTTAGACAGTTTGGCGTAGCCGCCCAATTCACTCAGGGGAAAGAAGCCTTAGTCGCTGTAAGTCCAGAAAAGGGAATCATCAAGAGAGTACCTAAATTACCTGCGGAACGCAACCAAATCAGGGATTCATGTCAACTTTATTTTGATAAAAATCACCTTGTGGCAAAAGGAAAAGTCCAGTTTTTTGGCTATGCCAAAACAAGGACAGCCGAAGCCATACAAGAGTATTCTGGTAGCCGACTTCATCAACTTACTCCTAAGCTGTTAAATTACACGCACACAAACCTGAAAGTCGAGTCTATGGTGTATAAAAATTTAGATGGCTCGGACTTACCGTTAGAAATTCATTATCAAATTCGTCTTCAAGACTACGCACACGAGTTTCGGAATGCCCTCTATTTTAATCCACACTTAGCCCCCATATGGCGGGAAAGCTACATCCCAGAAAGCCGTACTCAAGCCTGGGTGAATGATTATGCGTTTGACTACCGACGAGTCCATAAGTTTATCCTCCCAGAAGGCTATCGGCTCTATCAAAATACAGCAAACACCTCATTTGTACGTAAGAATATGGGGTATAGCTTTGACTATCAGGTCGAAAAGGGAGCTATTACGCTACAGCAGCACGTGTTTTCGGATAAGTTAATAATGTTACCCAGTGAGTTTGCTGACTGGAATGAAATCGTGAAACGAATTACGAATATATATCAAGAAAATATACGTTTGTTGCGGTAAGAGAACCTTTTCATAGCTTTGCCGCATGGAAAATTCGATCAACTTTGGGCTGCTTTGCCTGACTTCGTTTTTTACGCTGATGAACCCACTGAGCATCATGCCTGTCTTTTTGACCATGACAGCCGAGCTTGACGCTGTCCAGCGATTTGCAACGATCCGACGAGCGATTTTAGTAGCCTTCCTTGCCTTGTTAGGCTTTGCCTTTAGCGGTCAGCTACTCTTTGATTTCTTTGGAATTTCGGCAAACGGGTTTCGCATTGTAGGTGGAATTATCTTCTTCTTGATGGGGCAAGATATGCTTCAAGCACGCTTGGTAAGCTTCAAGGTGAACGAAAACCAAGTCCGTCAGTACGTGCAAGATATTTCTGTAACACCCTTAGCGATCCCAATGATTTGCGGACCGGGTGCCATTACAAATGCCATTGTGATGATGGAAGATGCACAAGGCGCACTGCAAGTGGGAATTTTGGTCAGCTCTATGGCGGCAATTTGCGCCTTAACGTTCGTCATTCTTTGGGGAGCTGCCCGAATCAGTAAATTTTTGGGCGAGACAGGGAATAAAATTTTGATGCGGCTTATGGGACTAATCCTGATGGTGATCGCGGTAGAGTTCTTTTTTAGTGGACTGAAACCCATCATCAGAGATATTTTAACAAACTAGGTATAAAAAAAGACCACAAAAACCTTTGTGGTCTTTTTGTCAAATTAAGTATAGCTCACTATTCTGTGGCTGGGGTCTCTTTTTTGAATTGCTCCTGTACTTTTGTCTGCACGTTATCTGCCGTTGTAGCGGCTTTTTCCTTTATCTCTTGTGTGAACTTCTCGATTTTTACACGATTAGCCTCTACCTGATCGGCGAGATCTTTCCGGAGTTGCGAAGATTTATCGACTAACCTCTCGCGTGTTGCCTCACCTTTATCTGGGGCGATTAGTACACCTACCAATGCTCCTACGGCGATTCCTGCAATAAATGAGACCAAGTTTCCTTCTGAATTACTCATATTTTT
This sequence comes from uncultured Cytophagales bacterium, assembly GCA_964570645.1. Lineage (GTDB taxonomy): Bacteria > Bacteroidota > Bacteroidia > Cytophagales > Bernardetiaceae > DAISIL01. The sequence goes on from CAZNAK010000271.1 coordinate 2,988, forward strand.
GATTTTGAGGTTTAAAAATAATTCCTCAGGAAAATACTTAGTCTAATAGGAAAAAGCAAGACTTACCACTTTTTTATTATCGTGCAACTTTCTTTAATTCACATTCCGAATTTTTCCCAGCCCGTGTGACCTGACCTTAGTTCAAGAAGGATTTCCTTGGTATTTGTCGCGTTTCGGTGTCTTACCCTTGTACCGAAAGTATATGAAAAATAAAGAGAGCCATTAACAAAATTTGAAGTTTAAGCATATTTTTACATCTTGACTAAAATTTACTTTTCACAAAAGACAACAACTTTTGGTTGAAGTTGCTTTTAGTTCTGAAAAAAAAACAAAATCTTGTGCAAATTCAGGCTTATTCCCCCAAAAAATCCTCTACCGTACGGCTCATCCCCTTCACTAAATCTATGTTTAAGGAAGTGCGCCCCTCATTGGCGTTCCTTAACGATAACGTGCTTTTTGGTGCCGAACTTGGCGAAGACGAAATTTTTTATACCGAAGACGAGACGTTTTTCTTACTCGGCTTGGGCGAAAACAAAAGTCTGAAGTCAATCCGCGAAGCTTTTGTGCGCTGGACGATAAAATATCGTAAACACCTACCCGAAACCATTTTGATTGATACGCAAGATGATAAAATTGCGCAGCTTGCTGTCGAGAGTCTTACGCTAGGGATCTATCAAATACCCAAAAAGGGTAAGGAAAGTGAGTTTCAAATCTTTCCGCTCCAAAACTTACAGGTAAAAACGGACGTAGAAGCTGCCCGGCGTGCCACTGAAATTGCCGAATCCCGAAAGGTAATTATGGACTTAGAGAACAGACCCTCCAACGACCTTACCCCGCAAGCACTTGCCGCATGGGCGGAAAACTCTGGAAAGCGTTTTGGTTATCAGGTACAGGTTTGGGAAGAGGAACAAATCAAAGAAGCGGGTTTCCATGCACTACTGGCGGTAGGTGGCGGATCACATCGGCCGCCTGTATTTATTAAAGCACTCTATCGCCCTGAGGGGTTACCCGAAGATGCACCGCGTGTAGCACTTGTGGGTAAGGGGGTAACCTTTGATACAGGAGGAATTTCGATTAAGCCCGCCCAAAATATGCACTACATGAAAACAGATATGGGAGGGGCGGCTATGGCATTAGGCACAATAGAGGCTG
>CAZNAK010000272.1:0-4138 GCA_964570645.1 uncultured Cytophagales bacterium
GATCGTGCGGGGTAGCCACCCACACATGATGCCCAAGATTATGCTCAATAAAAAAGTGCATATAGCCAACGGTGAGCAGTAAGCACTGTGCCGCGTACTGCTCCAACTTAGTTTTCTTGTGTCCTAGCTCGTGGGCAGCCGTAATACCAATGCCGCCAGTGGATAAAGCTACGCTAATTGCTAAACCTAAGAACTGAGCAGTCGTAAGCTCGTGCTGCGCGACCCAAAATGCCACCCAAATCAAGAAAAGTACTTGGAAGATCAGCCAAGAAAGCAACACCTGCCTAAAGTAAGACTCCTCCGAGAGGCGTAAAACCGATGCTTCCGAAATATTTTCAGCGTCACGCCCAATGAGTTCATCTAAAAGGGGAATCACGATAAAAACATAAATAGCCGTAAGCCAATAGCTGCCCAACAAATAGACATCCAACAAGGTTACGACAGGGATGGTATAAGCCATCAAAAATCCAAGGCGTTTATTAATACTCATGGCTCAAAAATAAGAAAAATAATCGGAAAAAATACAAATCCACAGAGGTATTATCTATATTAAGTATATCAAATTTAAAAATAAATCCATGTATTTTTGCCATATCACATGAAACCGTAGCGTTAAAACCATGCGAACCAGCCTAAAGAAAACCCTACTTGTTCTTCTATTCACTTCTCTAACGGTAACGCTCTGGGGGCAAAGTGACCTCCCCGAGTACCGCGCCCAGATCAAAAAGTTCTATCAGCAAGGGCGTTATAGCGATGCCCTGCGCTTGGCCCGAAGGGTACGTTCGATTGTCCTAAAACGGCACAACTCCAATCATTATTTGTATGCCGACGCACTGGATAATCTGGCCTTGCTTAATGCTAAAGTAGGGAATTATGATAAGGCAGAGCGATTCTACGAGGAGTGCATTGAAGTCCGAAAAAGCGTTCAGGGAAAGCATCATACGCGTTATGCAGCCTCTCTGGAGCAGCTCGCAAGGCTGTATATTCGCTTAGGGCAATACCAAAAATCCAAGATATTGCTGCTTGAAGCACTCGCCGTCCGTGAGCGTTATCCCGGCCAAAAGCAAGCACTCAGCGATGTCCTGAACAACCTTGCCCTAACCTATGAGAAGCTCAACGAACTCGAAAGCTCAAAAAAACATTACCAACGCGCAACGAAAGCTAAATACGAGCATTATGGAAAGGAACATCCAAGTTATGCACGCTCACTGAACGATATGGGAGTATTATTACTCAAAATGGAAGAGTATGAGCAAGCGCAAAGCCTATTTTCGCAAGCCCTGCGCATCTTCAAAACGAATAATATGGAGGCGCACCCCGCCTACGCCAACTTACTCACCAACTTCGGACGATTACTCACCGAACAAGGTAACTACGAGGCAGCACAAAAGCAGCTCAAGCAAGCCCTAAAAATTTTGGAACAGACAGGTGGTCGATACTCCCCCAGCTACACGACAATTCTGGCAGCTTTGGCGCAATCTTATCATTACTCGGGAAATCTGGTTGATGCCGCCCAAACCTACGAAGACGTTATCGAGGCAAAAATCAACGAAGTTAATCGGGTGCTACCCGCACTCTCGGAGGCCGAGCGGCGTACTTACCTGCGGCGTACCGAAAACCTTTTCGATGCCTACATCAGCTTTACGCTAAGCGAAGCTCGAGAGTCTAGGAGTACCATTGAGTCGTTATTTAATTTGCAACTGATACGAAAAGGGCTGATTTTTTCTTCTACCAAAGAAGTACAACGTAGGATTTTTAGCAGCAAAGACACGGCTTTAATCGGCTTATATAACGTCTGGAAGGAGCAACGCGCATTTTTAGCTACCATGCGGCAAATGAGCGAAGCTGAAAAGAAAGAACAAGGAATTTCGGAGCAACTCATCCAAGGGCAGGTAAATCACCTCGAAAAAGAGCTTTCCCGACGCTCAAAAGACTTTGCCCAAACCCGAAGACCTCAACGAGTCACTTGGAAGGATATTCAAGCCAAACTCCACCCCGACGAGGTACTCGTGGATATAACCAGAGTTGAGCGCGTACACATCGAGCGTAAGTTTCGGTATTACGGAAAAGGGCTGCTACTCGGCGACAGCGGAATGATTGAAGGGGTGGCTTCGGCCGAGTCGCCCGCAGGACGTACATTGCTAGAGAAAGGAGATCGCGTGCTAAGTATCAATGGCGAACCTAGTGAGGGCTACCGAGGATACGAGTTAACCCAGCAGCTACGCGCCTTTGAGGAAGCAGACCTAGTGGTACAAACGGCAGAAGGCGTACGAGAACTGAGCCTAAAAAGCGATTCAATATTTTGGAAACGACCCGCGAAAGATACAGTGTACACAGCACTGGTCTTACAGGCAGGACTTTATGAAAAACCCGAACTAATTATACTCGAAGAAGGAAATAAAATAGAGAATGAGTACCTAAAGTTTTACAGGAACTCTATCCAATACCAAACGGAAGACTATGATTCTTTCGGGCGGTTTTGGGAAGCGATTGAACGCAACTTCTCGATTAGTACACAGAAAATTTTATTCTGCCCCGATGGCGCGTATCACCAGATCAACCTCCAAACACTACTCGATCCAGAGAGTGAGGAATACGTGCTAGACCGCTACGACATCCAGATCCTCGCTAACCCGAAGGAGGTCTTAGACCCGCCATTTAATGACCGTAAGACGGGTAAAATTGTCCTGTTCGGGTTTCCTGCCTACCATCAACGCCCCTCAGATAAAAATGCAGGTGTTCTGGCCAGCGCAGAACTACCCGCTATCTCTGCCCAAGACGTGGGCGAGCAGCGATTTTGGGATAAGACCGCCAGCAATGTAACCCCGCTACAAGAGACAAAAATCGAGGTAGAGCAAATCAAAGAGCAGTCCATCAAGGCAGGATACGCCGCCCAGCTTTTTACGGGTACTACCGCCAGCGAAGAGCACTTAAAAGCCATTCAGCGACCACGAATTTTGCATATCGCAACACACGGTTTTTACCTACCCCCCGCACACAGAATGCAGAATCCCCTACTACACTCAGGCTTACTCTTTGCTGGGTCAGAGCTTACCCTGAAGGGAGAAAAACTAGAACACGAAGACGGTATTTTGTTGGCAGAAGAAGTTTTAGGGCTTCGGTTGGAGGGTACAGAACTGGTCATTATGTCTGCCTGCGAAACGGGCTTAGGGCAAATTCAGTTTGGAGAGGGGGTCTATGGGCTTCAAAGAAGCTTTCGTCAGGCTGGGGCGGAGTCAGTGATGATGTCACTCTGGCGTGTCTCCGATGAGGCCACCCGTCTTCTGATGACTACCTTTTACGAAGAACTCTTTGCCACACAGGTCAGTGAACGTAAAGCACTGCGCATTGCCCAAAAGGAAGTCCGCGAGCAGTTTCCCGAACCGTACTACTGGGGTAGCTTTGTTTTGGTGGGTAGATAAGTGTAAAATCAAACATTGATACGCTAAAATGCAGACTGAATTTCTCATCATCGGAAATGGCATTGCGGGTAGCCTGCTTGCCTACGCGCTTCAAAAGGCAAATCATCAGGTTATGTTAGTAGGAAGCCCAGACAAACCCGCAGCCTCAAGGGTAGCGGCAGGTTTATGTAACCCAATTACGGGCCGAAGGATGCTTAAAACGTGGCTCGCAAACGAAATTTTTCCTTTCGCACGCCAATTTTACACCGAACTGAAAGATGATCTGGGTAAAACTTTTTTCTATGAAATGCCGATTTATCGCCCGTTTTTTTCTGAAAAAGCACGTTTAAAGTGGCAACGCAAAACCTATGATGAGAGCTTTGATACTTACGTGCGTTTGCATGAGCCACGTTTCTTGGGAGAAGGTATTACGGATGATTTTGGGGGACTGGAAGTTCTGGGGGGAGGATGTCTGGATACAAAAACAGTAATCACGGCGGTGCGGACTTTTTTTGAAGAGAAATCTGCCTTTCGAGAAGCTAACATTAGCGATGAAGACTTGGAGATCACCGAAGAGTACGTTCGCTGGAAGGATATTCAGGCACAAAAAGTAATCTTTTGCCGTGGGGCAGCAGACCGACAAAGTACGTTCTGGAAACATCTACCTTTTGATGCCGTCAAAGGAGGGTGTTTTTTCTCACTAGTTCTCACTACTTTCATCACTACCCTACCCTGCC
>CAZNAK010000273.1:0-4130 GCA_964570645.1 uncultured Cytophagales bacterium
TAACACGGTAATGGGCGTTTACGACCGCAAACAAAACTATGAAATGGTCGAGAAAGTCGGTTTGTACTGGCACTTTGTCGATCTTGTCTGGGTCTTCGTCTTCACATTCTTTTATTTAGTTTAAAAAAAACCTAACTAACTATGGCTACATATTCTAACATGAGTGCTGAAGAGATATCAAAAGCTTCTAAAGCACAACAGAAGAAAATTTGGATGACGGCATTAATTTTAGCTGTATTAACAGCCCTAGAGTTTGCCATCGCTTTTTCCCTACCCTTTGAGTTGGCGACATTAAAAGCATCAATCTTTATTGTAATGACTATCGTCAAAGCCTTTTACATTGTGGGTGAGTTTATGCACCTTAAGCACGAAGTGAAAGGGCTTATCTGGGCAATTTTATTACCCACTGCCTTTGTAGCCTGGATGCTTGTTGCTCTGCTCGTTGAGGGGGATTATATTTTTGAGACCCTCTTCGGCTAAGAAAATCAATATGATTTCATAAATTTCCCTCCGTTTCGGTAACTTTTACCGAACGGAGGGTTTTGTTTATAAAAAAAGTTATGGACAAACAGAAATCGCTCAAAAGGCTGATCCTCGGAACAACCATAATCATACCCACGATCCTGATTCTTTTCTTCACTTTCGCGACCGAGAGCATTCCCGTACAGCTAGAAATCTATTACGACCTTCGTAATCCTGACTTTGACCCCGGCTACTTGGAAGCCCTCGGATGCGAGCTTAACTTTAAGGACAGCGTGCATCGCGTTCCAGACTTTCAACTGACCAATCAAGATGGTCAAACCGTCACACAGGCGGATTTTGATGATGACATTTACATTGCTCACTTCTTTTTGACCCGTTGCCCAAATAATATTTGTTCGACAACTACCTCAGCACTTGCTCGGGTTCAGGAAGTATGCAAAAAATACGATGACGTAAAAATTATCTCTTACTCGATTGATCCAGAGTTTGACACACCCGCCCGGATGAAAGAATATGCCAAGCTTTACGAAGCCGACCACGATGTATGGACATTTCTGACGGGGGATAAAGACGAAATCTATAATCAGGCGATATGCGGCTATTTTGTCACGCTAACCGACCAAGGGGGTGACCTTGGTGACCACACAGACCGCTTTATACTTGTAGATAAAGAAGGACGTATCCGAGGGTCAAACGAAGATAAAACCGAAAACGCCCGTCCTTCTTACCGTGGCGCCATGCGCGATGAAGTGGAACGGCTTATTCATGAAATTCAGGTCTTACACCGCGAATACGAAGACGACTAATGAACGCAATTTATCAGCTCAAACCCATCATTTTAGTACTCCTTGGCTCGTTTTTGTTAGCCCTGGGATTTTACCCTTACGTAACCCCGGTGCTGCTGGTGGCATTTGTGCCACTGCTCATACTAGAGGAACGGTTTTATCGAAATCGTAAAAAATGGGGACTATTGCAGTTTTGGGGCTGGACAGTCCTGATGTTTCTACTCTGGAATATCGCCGATGTTTGGTGGCTTTGGAACGCTTCGGGCTGGATGACACTCGGCGCGTGGATTCCTAACGCCATTCTGATGAGTTTACCGATTATGCTCTACACCTGGACACGGCGGCTTTCTGCGGGACGCTTTCGGACGTTACCCTTCGTCACGCTCTGGGTCGCTTTTGAGTGGACGCATCAAGTCTGGGAGCTGACCTTTCCGTGGCTAAACCTTGGTAATGCCCTAGGCACGATGCCTGCGCTGGCACAGTGGTACGAATATACAGGCACACTTGGCGGAACACTTTGGTTTCTTATCGGGAACTTACTGGCTTTCGAGTGGTTCATCATGCAGCGGCGGACAGCAGTTCCCTTTCTGCTTTGGAGTATTATCCCGATGCTCATTTCCTTGGGCATTTTCTTTACTTATGACCATGAAGGAGAAGAGGTCGAGGTCATCGTTTTACAACCCAACCTAGACTGCTACACAGAAAAATTTGCTAGAAACCCCAAGACAGGTGAGCCTTCCACAAATTACATCCCCTACGATGAGCAAGTAAAACGGCTACGCGATCTAGCAGAAGAAAAAATAACCCCAAAAACAGCTTATGTTGTCGCTCCCGAAACTGCTTTACATAAGAACGTAGAGGAACAATATCTTTTCCGAGAAAAGGAGTTTGTAACGTTTAAGAACTGGTTATCAAAATACCCAAACCTAGCCCTATTACTTGGCATGGATTCATACATTGTTTACGACGACGGCAATACGGGCGGAAGTCAGAGCGTACGAAGTACGCCAAACGGACTTCTGTACGATAAGTTCAACACAGCACTTCATCTGACAAGGCAAAGTGATCCTGAGTTCTACCACAAGTCAAAGCTCGTCATTGGGGCAGAGACCACTCCATTTAAATGGGCTATACCAAGCGCACTAAAAGATATGGCTGGCAGCTTAGGGACACAAAAAGAGCGCGAGGTATTTGAGCATCCGAACGAAAACATAAAGGCGGCTCCCGTAATTTGTTACGAGTCCATTTATGGAGAGTTCGTAGGAGATTACCCCGATATGAACCTGATTTTTGTCATCACCAACGACGGCTGGTGGGGTAACACACCTGGGCACCGACAGCATTTGCGATTCTCACAGCTTCGTGCCATCGAGACACGTCGCCCCATTGCGCGTTCTGCTAATACTGGCATATCGTGTTTTATTAACGCCAAAGGAGAAATCACGGAGCAGCTCGGTTACGGTCAAATGGAAGCACTGCGTCAAACCATCCAAACAAATAATGACCCGCCAACGGTTTACACGCGCCACGGAGACTACCTTGGTAGGCTTGCTGCTTTTCTGGGTGTGACGTTCTTTTTATCCGCTTTTATTCGGAAAATGAGGGAATAGAAGGTGCAGAAGTGTAGTTCGGATACCTGAATATCTTTCACTGTAAAGGTAGTTCTGAAATCCGTCTTTCTTCCGGATTTTTTATTTGTGAAGTTTCTATGAGCTTGGTATATTTGGAAATGACTGATCGCCAAGTTTCGGACTCCGCTATTGTCCCCGATGTTCCTACAGGCGGGCGGCGATTGGTTATCCCTGACATTCATGGCTGTGCCGCAACTTTCAACGCACTTCTAGACAAAGTGGGGCTTACCTATGATGATCAACTCTTCCTTTTAGGCGATTACATTAATAAGGGGCCTAATAGTCGTGGGGTAGTGGATACCATCCTACACTTACAAGACCAGGGCTTTCATGTTTTCGCTCTCCGTGGTAACCATGAGCAGATGCTTGTGGACTTACACGGACAGGCAAAATATGGTAAAGTGCGGTTAAACATCCCGCGTTTGCATCGTTATCACGGGTTAGTGAATCGTAACCTTCAGATCTTACCGCAGTATGCTTACTTCTTTGAAAACTTGCCCTACTATTTCGATTTAGGGGACTTTTTATTAGTGCATGCAGGTTTTGACTTTTCTAAGCCCAAGCCCTTCCAGAACACCTCAGCGATGCTCTGGACTTCCTATTTTGACCTTTCTGAGGCTCCTGAACTAAACCGTCGGGTCATCCATGGTCACAATCCAAACTATTTACCCTTTATTCAGGACGCGCTCGCTGAGGGGAACCCCATTATTCCGTTGGATAACGGTTGTGTGTATAAAAATAAATTACACATGGGAAACCTCTTGTGCTTGGACTTGGGCAGCCTTGCGCTGACAATTCAGAAAAATACAGAGCCATGCCTACGGAAAAAGACACGCTTGGCACGTTAAGCTATGAGACAACTGGTCGTTTGGGTACTTCTTATCGGGCTTTCTGCACCACTACTCGCTTTGGGACAAAATACAAGTGACTATCCGACCGAGAAAGTAGAACGGTCATCAAATCTGGGGAACATTGTTTCATTGCTGCATTCATCTTCCGAAGAAAATTGCTGGTCGTTTCAGCTTAGAACTTACTCTAATGCGGACTTTGGAAATACCGTTTTGGGTGCCTTCGAGCAATTAGACTTTCGTCTGGGCTACTCACATCAATTTTCGGAAATATGGATGGGAGGCGCAAATCTGCTGTTTGCCGAGCGCGGAACAAGCAGCCGACTCGCGACGATCACGATCAACAGCAGTGCGAGTCTCATGCTTCATCCTCCAACTCGAGA
>CAZNAK010000274.1:0-4128 GCA_964570645.1 uncultured Cytophagales bacterium
TTTGGCTCAAGAGGAATGGGAATATTGGGGGCATACCCCTTGGGTAACACGCTCGGCCGAACCCAAACAGCAAGAGGCAGTCAAAGCAAAACAGAAAAAGGCAGAGTAAAGCATTTTTTGTATTTTTCTGCACTCAAAACAAGTAAATCAACAAGATAAAGCTGGTGTAGAATCCGAAGGGGAAATTTTAGCGGATAAACCTTAAACTTTTCCATACAAAATCCTTATTTTGTCATTAACACAAAACACAACAATCACACATGGCACAAATTATCCGAATGCCGCTTAAGACAGATACAATGGAAGAGGGTGTAATATCGGCCTTGCTCATCAAAGAAGGCGATACCATTGAGTCAGGCGAACTTTATGCAGAAATCGAAACGGATAAAGCAACGATGGAATGGGATAGCTTTGAGGACGGCGTAATTTTACACGTTGGCGTAGAAGAAGGTGATGTCGTTCCCGTCAATGCACCTGTGTTCATTGTGGGGGAAGAAGGCGAAGATATTTCAGATTTACTCAAAGAGTTTGAGCAAGGACAAAATGAGGCTTCGCAAGAACAAGAAGAAGAAAAGCAGAAAAAAGAAGAGAAAGAAAGCACACCCTCATCGGAGCAGGACTTCGGAAATATGACCGCCGTTCGGATGCGAAAGATGACCGACACCATGGAAGATGGTGTATTGGCTTCGTGGCTGGTAAAAGTGGGGGAAGAGGTCGAGGAAAACCAGCCTATTGCGGAGGTCGAGACAGATAAAGCAACGATGGATTTCGAGACCTACGACGAGGGAACAGTACTACACCTAGCCGTTGAGGCGGGCGAAACCGTACCTATTGATGCCGTCATTGCGGTTATAGGCGAAGCGGGCGGTAACTACGAAGGATTTCTCAAAAGCTTAGGCAACCAAACCAATACTTCAGCGTCTGATAAATCAGAAAACAAAGAGGAAAAAAGTGCGTCTCCCGCAACAGACAAAACCCCAAAAAGTAAGCCTACGGATACTGGAAATGGACGCATTAAAGCCTCCCCACTAGCCCGAAAGATGGCCGAGGAGAAAGGCTATAACCTCAATCAGATTACAGGGTCAGGCGACAACGGGCGCATCGTAAAGAGAGACATTGAGAGTTTTACACCACAAAAAGAAGTAGAAACAAAAGCCCCAGAACCGAAAAAAGATACGCAGAAGCCTGCTTCCGCACCTACCCCAATAAACACGGGCTTGGGCGAGGGCACGCGCGCAGAGAAAGTTTCGCAGATGCGTAAGGCCATCGCCAAAAGCCTTGGAAACAGTAAGTTTTCTGCCCCACATTTCTACCTAACGCTCCCCATCCGAATGGACAAAGCCATCGAAACACGTAAGCGGCTTAACGAGATATCTCCCGTAAAAATATCTTTCAACGATCTTGTCGTGAAGGCAGCGGCAGTGGCACTGCGTCAGCATCCGTTCGTAAATGCAGGCTGGAAAGAAACAGAGATTGAGTTCCATGAGCACGTACACATGGGGGTAGCCGTAGCCGTAGATGAAGGCTTACTTGTTCCCGTGATCCGCCATGCCGATGCCAAATCACTTTCTCAGATCTCTTCCGAGACAAAAGAACTCGCCAAAAAAGCACGAAACCGTGAGTTACAACCCGCTGACTGGGAAAACAGCACGTTTACAATCTCAAACCTCGGGATGTTTGGTATCGAAGAGTTTACGGCAATCATCAACCCGCCCAACTCTTGCATTCTGGCCGTAGGTGCCATCGTACAAGAAGCGGTGGTTGAAGACGGAGAACTCAAAATTGGTAGCATGATGCGCGTGACCCTTTCCTGCGATCATCGTGTAGTGGATGGCGCAGTGGGTGCTGCCTTTTTGCAGACGTTCCAGCAGCTTCTCGAAGATCCACTGAGAATGTTGGTGTAAAGTAAAAGTAATCACAACTTCCACTTTTGATGATAAGAAGCCACAAGGGTTTGTAAAGAAATAAACTCTGGTGGTCTTTTTCTGTCATACCAAATTGCTTATGAAGACCAAGAAAGTTGCAGAAATCATTACGCTGATGCTCGTCGGAGAACTGATCTTTCTTCTCCCCTTCGTGATTACGCGTGTCTTTCGACCCACCTTTTTGAAAGTCTTTGAGATCACCAACCTCCAACTTGGTACAGCTTTTTCGACCTACGGCATTGTAGCCATGGTGTCCTACTTTTTGGGTGGCCCGATTGCGGATCGCTTTAGCCCAAAACAGCTTTTACCCGTTTCTTTGCTTGCCACGGCAGTAGGAGGGCTATTTTTGGCAACCATACCCACAGTCTGGACGCTGGCACTACTCTACGGGCTTTGGGGCTTGACCACGATTTTATTGTTCTGGTCGAGTTACGTGAAGGCACAACGAAAGCTAGGGCAGGATTACGGACAAGGTAAGGCGTTTGGTGCGACCGATGCAGGAAGAGGGCTGATTGCTGCCTCATTGGCTTCGGTCTCAATTTTTATTCTGAATACACTTTTACCTACCTCTCCTGAGCTTGCTACACTCACGGACTACAAAAAAGCGTTGGTTTGGGTGATTGTTACTTTTAGCGGAATAACTGCCTTCGGAGCAGTGTTGGTCTGGCTGTTTTTGGATGACACAAAAGGTGCGGGAACCTCTAAAATTACGCTCAAAAATATCGGGCTGCTTGCCCAGAACCGCCTTGTCTGGATGCAAGCCTTGATTTTACTTTGCGCTTATGTAGGGTACAAATGCACGGACGACTTTAGTCTCTATGCGCAAGACACCTTTGGTTTTGACGACGTAAAAGCGGCAAAGATGGGTACGGTTTCCTTTTGGATACGCCCGATTGCGGCTTTATCGGCGGGTTTTTTGGGGGATCGGCTAGGGCACGCCCGAATGGTGAGCGCGTGTTTTGGTTTAATGCTGCTGGGGTCGCTAGTTATTTTTACGGGGTATTTGGAAGCGGGCATGTTTGGTCTTATCATTCTCACGATTGTCTCGACGAGCTTAGGAATTTATGGACTCCGAGGACTTTACTACACCCTTTTCAAGAAATCCCGTGTTCCGCTTGCTCTTACTGGAAGTGCGGCGGGTCTGGTTTCGGTGGTAGGCTATACGCCTGACGTTTTTATGGGGCCGCTCATGGGCTGGATTCTCGACCAAAACCCGGGCGAAACGGGACATCAGTACTTGTTTTTAGTCTTGGCGGGCTTTTCGGTAGTAGGTTTGGCGGTTTCTGTGGGGTATCGGAGGTGGGTGGGGACTACATAATTGGAAGTAAACTTGATGAGAAGACTACAAAAGCTTTCAAAACTTTTGTAGTCTATCTCTCCCCCCTTGCCTGTGTCCGCACAGACAACCATACTAAAGTAACTGGTCAAAAAGATGCAACAACGACAGGAATGTGCTTTTATAATTTTACTCCACTCAAGCCTCCCCCTCAGGTAAACAACGTCGAGTGACTCGCCTCTTCTGCAATTTTATGTGCGTTATTCTTCCCGAGATAACGATCAATAATTGCGTGAGCTACGTAAAGTACGGGCGTAAGCAAAACGGCAACTGTGAATTTGTAGATATAATTGACGATACCCACCGAAATCACCAAATCCCATCCCCAGGCAGGGTTGCCAAAATAATGAAATGCGATGGCAAGCACCACAAAGCTATCCACAAACTGAGAAACGAGGGTAGAACCCGTTGCCCGCAACCAAATATGCTTCGATCCCGTAAAACGGCGAACATACTGGAAAACGGTTACGTCAAGGATCTGTCCGATTAAAAATGCCGTCAGTGAGCCAAGGATAATCCCGAGGCTCTGGCGGAAAAGGCGTGAAAAGGCAAGGTCAATGTCAATCGGAGGATCAGTACTGGCGTTCATGTCCAGCCAGAACTGTGCGGGGGGCAGGCCCGCTACCCACCAAATCATCCCAAAAGAGTAGGCGATAAAAATGGCAGTCAGAATAGAAATACGGCGTACCCCACGCTTCCCAAAGTACTCGTTGATCAGGTCGTTGATCACAAAAACGACAGGCCAGAGGATCACACCTGCCGTCAGATTAAAGCTGAGGGTACTATCGCTGAATAGTTGAAGTTCTACGGGAAGAAAACCAAGAGCGGTCTCAAGAGAAAAAATCTTGGTTCCTACCATTTCGGCAA
>CAZNAK010000275.1:0-4122 GCA_964570645.1 uncultured Cytophagales bacterium
AGGAATATGGCAAAGAAACTGATACGCTTCGATTAGGCAATAAAAAAACTGCTCCGTCTTTGCGCCTGATTTTCATCAAATAGGCCTAACCTGAACCGTGGGTTGTCCTTCGTATCACTGCGGAAAAATCCTTAACTTCACCCTCCAAACACAAACAAAGCTTATGATGACCAAGATTTTATCCCTTACGCTTTTTCTTCTCTTTGGCACAACGCTAGGCTTTAGCCAAACAAAAGTGATGACACCCGAACAACTCATTGAGTTAAATCGCGTGTCTGCCTTAGGGCTTAGCAAAGATGGTAAGCAAGTTATTTATCGTGTATCTACCATTGATCTGGCGGCTGAAGAACGCTCAAGGAAACTGTTTTCTGTTCCCGTAGAGGGTGGAGCGATAAAGCCACTGGACGAGGTTGGAGATTTGGTGCCAGACCCACACCGATCTCCAGACGGAAAGTGGAAGCTAGCTGCCAAAGAAGTGAAAATTCAGGACGTGAGCGGAACGGATTATTATCAAGATGTACCCAACTCAGACGTACGTATATACGATCAGCTTAATTATCGGCATTGGGACACCTGGGAGGATGGTGCTTACAGCCATATCTTTTTACAGCCCACAGACGATCCAGAGGACGAAGGGGTTGACTTGATGAAGGGAGATCCCTTTGATTGCCCGCAAAAGCCCTTTGGCGGAGGAGAAGATTATATTTGGAGTCCAGACTCGAAGAAAGTGCTGTACGTAACCAAAAAGCTAGAAGGCACAGCGCACGCCGTCAGCACAAACTCAGACATCTACGCATACGATTTACAAACAAAAAAAACGACCAACCTCACGGAAAACAACAAGGGATACGATACCCAACCCGCCTTTTCTTCAAAGGGAACGCTGGCTTGGCTACAGATGCGACGAGACGGCTACGAGTCCGATAAGAATGATATTATCGTCAGACTTCCCGAGGGAGACATAAACCTAACCGCAGATTGGGATGGTACTGTAAACGGGTTCATTTGGAGTGAGGACGGATCTGAAATCTATTTTAATGCACCAGTAGGAGGTACGGTGCAGGCTTTTAGAATAGCGGCTTCGAGCAAGAAGTCAATGCCAGAACAACTCTCTGAGGGGCAGTTTGATGTGAGCCACATTGTTGGGCAAAGTGGGAAATATCTAGTCGTTCACAGAAGAGATATGAATCATGCCACAGAAGTGTATAATCTCAATATCAAAACGGGCGCGATGAAGCAGTTATCCAAAGCCAATGACGCGATTTATGAGGATATCAAGATGTCTAAAATCGAAAAGCGGATCGTCAAAACTACGGATGGAAAAGATATGGTCACTTGGGTGATTTATCCGCCAGACTTCGACCCCGCAAAGAAATACCCTACGCTTTTGTACTGTCAGGGCGGACCGCAGGGGGCATTATCCCAATTTTATTCTTTCCGATGGAATTTCCAGTTGATGGCGGCAAATGGCTACCTCATTGTTGCGCCTAACCGAAGAGGAATGCCAGGCCATGGCGTGGGATGGAACGAGCAAATCTCCAAAGATTACGGTGGGCAAAACATGAAAGACTATCTTTCAGCGATTGATGACCTGTCCAAAGAGCCTTATGTGGATAACGATAGATTGGGTTGTGTGGGCGCAAGTTATGGCGGGTATTCGGTCTTTTATCTGGCGGCTAATCATGAGGGCAGATTTAAATCGTTTATTTCTCATGACGGAATTTTTAATTGGAGGTCAATGTACGGAACCACCGAGGAACTATTTTTTGTCAACTGGGACCTCGGCGGAGCCTACTGGGATAAAGAGAATGCGGCGGCCCAAAAGTCGTATCGTGAATTTAACCCTGCCAATTTTGTGGATAAATGGGATACACCGATCCTGATTATTCAGGGCGGCAAGGACTTTCGAGTGCCCATCGGACAGGGCTTAGAGGCATTTCAGGCGGCTCAGTTGCAGGACATCAAGTCGCGTTTGCTGTACTTCCCCAAAGAAAATCATTGGGTATTATCCCCTCAGAACAGCTTAGTCTGGCAACGAGAGTTTTTCAAGTGGCTGGACGAGACGTTGAAGCCAAAGTAACCACCAGAGAATCATGGGAGCGTACAAAAGCTAACCTCCACTACGCGCGCAGCTTTTGTACGCTGATAAAAAGAATTTTCACTAATTTGTGTTCACAACATCAAGCCCGTCACCGTGAAAACCACTTTTTTAATAGCATTTTCGCTATTTCTTCTGCTTTTATCATGTCAACCTGAGCAGAAGGAAAAAGAAGAACTCGTTGAAAAGGAAAAAACTACTACTCCAAATGCTGCGGCAGAACCCGTTTTAGACGAATCAATGCCTGTTCTGGAACTTCCTTTTGTTTTTGACTCTTCAGCGGTAAAGGAGCTTGAGACAGGCGGTGTAACGCTTCCTAGCGAAAAAGTACAAACATACGCCGCACTTTTTACAGAAGATTCTCTTACACAACTGGCTCAGTATGCCGTTCGTGACGTACTCAAAATAGACTCCCTCAAAACCGTAGGAGCCTACGAAACTTACCTCACAGAGCTTGATTTAGGAATGACCGAAAATGCGTTTGCCCAGAAACACGCCCAATTTAAACTCCCCGAAGGACGAGGCTTGCTGCTTTGGTCAGCCTTCAGTAAAACCATGGAGGTGTGTCCGTTTTATGCGGGTACACTCTATTTCGTGACAGTTTTTGAGGAAAAGACACCCAAAAGCACCATTTTGATTGGCGAAGTCTCGGGTGGCGGTGACCCTCCCTACATGGCATCGACTTATACAAGTTCGCGCTTGGGTGCGGATAAAATCGAAGTTTTGAAAATAGATACCAACGAAGAACCCGACGAAAGCGATCCCACAGGCGAGAAATACCTAATTACTCATGAGGAGATAGCGGTAACTTTTATACTGGAAGATGAAGGCTACATATACATAACTGAGTAGTTCTTAGGCTACTCAAAACCCTATATGTTGCATTCTTTGAAAAACAAGCAGCCTTTATCCTCCGCCGTAGTCAGCACCTCCATCAATTACCTCAAAACACACACCAAAAATGAAAAACCAATTCAAAATATATCGCTCTTCGGCAGGTTCTGGAAAGACCTTTACGCTTACAAAGGAATACCTCAAACTAGTACTTTTTCCGCCCGAAACGAGCTTTTCGCCCGACTATTACCGCCATATCCTCGCCATCACCTTCACCCGTGATGCCGCCCGTGAGATGAAAGAACGCATTTTGGGTGCCTTACTCGACTTCCAGCAAGATCAACCCGAAAATGATGTATTACTCGAAAAAATTCTCGAAGAAGCCACCGTAGAGCTTCCGCCCGATGAGGTTCGCACACAAGTTCGCAGGCGAGCAAGCCTGATTCATAGCACCATTCTGCATAACTATTCTGACTTTGCCGTAAGTACCATTGATGCTTTTAACCAGCGCATCGTGCGGGCATTCGGGAAGGATTTGAACCTGCCTTACAACTTCGCTATTCAGCAAGATACGGATGAACTCGTCGATAGTGCCGTCGGGCAGCTTTTTCAGCGCATTGGACCAAAGGGCGACCCTAATTTGAGTAAGGTTTTTCGGGAGTTCTCGAACCATCAAACCCGCCAGCACAAAGATTGGAACATTGATCGTAGCGTAGCCGAGTTTTCCAACTACCTCATGCACGAGGACAAGCAAGAATTGCTTCAAAAAATTTGGCTGCTGGACGAACAGCGTTTTCTGGACGCACAAAAGCAACTCAAAACTTTTGTGCAGGAGCTACAAGAGCGTATCGTGATTTTGGCAGAACGTGCTTTGCAACTCATCAACGAGCATGGACTTACCGAAAAAGACTTTCATTTCGGAAAAACGGGTATCGTAAGATACTTCCAAAAGCATACCGACGCGGCAAAACTTCCCATTTGGGAAGATGGTTTGAGTAAGTCACGAGTCAAAGACACTATCGAAGATAATAAATGGGGCAAAGGCGCAATCCCCGAACACCTCAAAGTAGAACTACGCGAGATTTTCTTCGAGATCGAACACATCAAAGTCAATAACCGCGACGACTACTGGGCGGCTCTGCATATGCAGGGCGATATTTTCCGGCTGGCGGTCTTGAAGTGGCTGCACG